>CAWUJC010000255.1:0-4873 GCA_963922355.1 uncultured bacterium
CCTTTAAGGGCGACTGGAAGCCGCGTCTCTTCGCCCAGTTCAACTACAGCTCGGGTGACGATAATCCGAACGATGGGACGAGCAACACGCTGCAGAATCTCTTCCCGACCAATCACTTGTACTACGGTTACATGGATCGCTTTTCCTGGCAGAACTTGATCAATCCGTCGGTTGGTTTTCAGGTCAAGCCGGTCAAAGGACTGATCTTGAAGATCGAGCAGCACTTCTTCTGGCTGGATAGCACCAAAGATCCGTGGCGCTTTGCGGGCCAGGGTATCGTGGGTGGTGGCGCTCGCTACGGTCGTGCCTTAAACAGCAACCCGAGCAGCTACGTCGGTGCCGAACTGGATCTCTTGGCCAAGTACAAGGTGAACGACTGGTTCAGCGTGCTGGCGGGCTACTCCCACTTCTTCACGGGTGGCTATATCAGCAAGACGGCCGTGCCTTATGGCGGCAATCAGGCGGCCGCTGACGATGCTGACTTCTTCTACCTCCAGACCCAGTTCGACTTCTAAGTCGACTACCTGAGTTCTCCTATGTCCCTTCCTCCTGTTCTTCCTGAGTCGGCCCCGTTCACGCCTGAGCAGCGTGCCTGGGTCAATGGCTACCTCGCTGGTCTGTATCAGACTGGCGCAGGTACGGGAGGAGGGGCCGTGGAGGCTAGCCTACCCTCGGCACCTGCTGGGCCTGAGGTGGCTATCCTCTTCGGGAGTCAAACCGGCACGGCGCAAAGCCTGGCTTACACCTTGGCGGAAAAAGCCAAAGGCCAGGGGATGCAGCCGAAAGTCCTCGATATGGCGGAGTACGCCTCGTTGGATTTACCCGCGACCTCCAACTTGCTCGTGCTCACTAGTACCTATGGCGAAGGTGACAACCCGGACAACGCGCAAGCTTTCTGGGAAGCCCTGGAAGCCGAGGACGCTCCGCGCTTGGAAAACACCAACTTCTCCGTCCTCGCGTTGGGCGATACCAATTACGAGGAATTCTGCGCCGCGGGTATTCGCTTTGATCAGCGCCTGGAAGCTCTTGGAGCCAAACGGGTGCACGATCGCACCGACTGCGACGTCGACTATGAAGCACCCGCTGAGGCTTGGATGGAAGGAGCCTTGGCCGAGCTTGCCAAGCTGGCTCCCGCCGGAGCGAACCATGGGGCTGCAGCGGTCGAAGTTGAGCTACCTCCCGTTTCCTCCACCGGCGTCAGCGCGAACGGTGCTGCTCCCAAGTTCGATAAAGAGAATCCGTTTCCAGCCAAGCTCGTCACCAATCGTGTGCTGACGGGTTCCGGCTCGGGCAAAGAGACCCGGCACTATGAAATTTCGCTCGAAGGTTCCGGGCTGACCTACGAGGTCGGTGATGCATTGGGCGTCCTGCCGACGAATTGCCCCGGGCTTGTTTTAGATTTTCTCGATGTCACCAAGCTCGATGGGCGGTGCGAGGTTGAAGTGGGTGGAGTCTCCCTCCCTCTCCAACAAGCGCTAATGGAGAAGTTGGATATCACCAAGCCTTCCAAGAAACTGCTCAGTGCCATCGCCGAGAAGACGGAAGATGCGGAATTGACGACGTTGCTCGAGCCTGAGCAGAAGACAGCCCTGTCCGAATACCTCTGGGGTCGGGAGATCATCGATCTTTTGAAGGACTATTCACCTGGGTTCACGAGCGATGAGCTGGTAAGCTTGCTCAAGCCGCTCACGCCCCGTCTTTATTCCATTTCCTCCAGCCTCAACGCCAACCCGGAGCAAGTTCACCTCACGGTCGCTTCGGTGCGGTACGAAGGGCATGGCCGCTCGCGCAAAGGCGTGTGCTCCACCTTTCTGGCCGATCGCGCAGATGATGCTCCGGTGCCGGTTTTTGTCCAAGCCTCCCATGGCTTTCGCTTACCGGAAGATGGCGAGACTCCCGTCATAATGGTGGGGCCCGGTACCGGCGTCGCTCCGTTCCGTGCTTTCCTCCAAGAGCGCGAGGTCACCCAGGCCAAGGGCAAGAACTGGCTCTTCTTTGGCGAGCAGCGGGCCGACACAGATTTCTTCTATCGTGACGAGTTGGAAAGCTGGCAGGCCAGTGGTTTGCTGACACGTTTAGACACGGCTTTCTCTCGCGATCAAGAGCACAAAATTTACGTTCAGCATCGGATGCTGGAAGCCGGAGCAGAGCTCTATGATTGGCTGCAGGCCGGCGCCTATTTCTACGTCTGCGGTGATGCCAGCCGGATGGCTAAAGATGTCGATGCCGCTTTGCACAAGGTCGTGGCGACTTTTGGAAACCTAAACGAGGCCGAAGCCGCCAGCTACGTCAGCAACCTGAAAAAAGAGAAGCGCTACCTGCGCGACGTGTACTAGCCATGAGCAAAGTTCCCCAACAGGTCAATGGACAGCCGCTTAATGCCGAGCAGGCACAATATCTCGAAGGCTTTTTTGCCGGGGTGCAGGAACGTGGCTTAAGCTTCGGCGATGTTGCGCCCACTCCGGTCAAAGAAACCGCACCGGATGGTCCGCCGCTCTGTAAGGAAGAGAAGATCAAAGCGGAGTACCATCCCTTTGAGGCTTTTCCGCAGTTACTCGACGACGCCAAAACAAATAAGGAACCGGAAGCACCGAATGTCTTTCGCTTCAAGTGGAACGGTCTCTTTTGGCTTAATCCGGTACATCAGGCCTACATGTGCCGTCTCCGAATTCCGGGTGGCTTTGTCACCTCTCATCAGGTAAAGGAAATCGCTGCCATCTCGCGAGAGTTGACGACTGGGTACATCCAGATCACCACGCGCAATAACTTCCAGCTTCGGAACATTGAACCTAAGGATTGTCCGGAGCTGTTGCGTCGGATTGAATCCGTTGGCTTGCATTCTCGTGGGGCTGGAGCCGATAACGTCCGCAATATTACCGCGAATCCGACCGCGGGAATTGATCCCTACGAGTTGATCGACGTGACGCCCTTTGTGCGGGAACTCGCGCAGCGGATCATCTCCACCCGCGAGTTCTACGACCTTCCGCGCAAGTTCAACATCGCTTTCGACGGGGGTGGCTTGATCGGTGCGGTGGAAGACACCAACGACATTGGCGCCAAGGCCTTCCAAGTGCTGGAGAACAACGAAGGAATCGAACCGGGGGTTTATTTCCGCATTAAGCTGGGTGGCGTCACCGGGCATCAGACTTTTGCCAAAGACTGGGGTGTGCTGGTCTCGCCAGACGAGTTAATGGGGGTGATCCTCGCCATTTTGCGCGTCTTTACCGCCCATGGCGATCGGACCAATCGCAAGAAAGCACGGCTCAAGTATCTCCTCGAGAAGTGGGGATTTGAGACGTTCCGCGAAGAAGTAGAAAAGGACTTGGGGCAGAAGCTTCGACTGGTGCCAGAGGATGCCGCTTTTTTAAGCCAGGGCGACTTGCCTCAGGCACCGCATTCACACGTTGGCGTCTATCCGCAGAAGCAGGACGGGTTGCATTACGTCGGTGTCTCCGTACCGGTGGGGCAACTTTCCCCTGACCAGCTGGACGGGCTAGCCGAATTGGCTGAGACTTATGGTTCCGGTGACCTGCGCCTGACGGTCTGGCAGAATTTACTCATTACCGATGTACCCAAGGCGCGGATTGCGGAGTTGGAATCGGAAGTGCGCTCATTGGGACTCACGACGACGCAGTCGCACTTACACAGTGGCGTGATTGCTTGTACCGGTAACCGCTACTGCAAGTTTTCCGCGGCAGATACCAAAGGGCATGCCATTGCTATGGTTGGGTATTTGGAAGAACGCGTGGCCTTGGATAAGCCGCTCAACATCCACTTCACCGGTTGCCCGCATTCCTGCGCTCAGCATTACATTGGTGACCTAGGTTTGCTCGGCGCGAAGATGAAGGTCGATGGGGAATCGGTCGAAGGCTACCACGTCTTTGTCGGGGGTGGCTTTGGTGACACCCAAGCCGTGGGGCGCAAGCTGATGGGGCCGGTGGAATTTGAAAAACTCAAGCCAATGGTGGAAAACCTGCTCAAGGCCTATACGGATCTTGCTCAGGATGAGGAGTCCTTCCAGGACTTTACTACCCGGCATGATGTGGAAACGCTGCAGAGTTACTGTGGCCTCTCGCCTGTGGCATGAGTGTCGTAAGCCCAGATTCTGTGCTGCAGCGATCTGCCTCAAGGTCAGTTGAGCCAGCGTCTTTGGAGGCGGAGGGTAACTTGATCGATGAGTTGCTGGCGGAGCAAAAGCAGCTCACGCCAGTGGAGAGGTTTTCTCGCTGGCACGACGAAGCCAAGCTGCCGGATAAGGTCTCCCTCTATTCTCACTTGATTCCCACCTCCAAGCCAACACAAGGCGAGCAATTCGGCTTTGAGGTTGACCTCGACAAATGCTCGGGCTGTAAGGCCTGTGTCTCGGCCTGTCATTCGCTCAATGGTTTGGAAGAGACAGAGAGCTGGCGTGATGTCGGCGTGTTGTTTGGCGGCACGGAACTGGAGCCGGTCCAGCAGACGGTCACCACCGCTTGCCATCACTGCGAGGACCCCGGCTGTGCCAACGGCTGTCCAGTAGAAGCCTACGAGAAGGATGAGGAAACCGGGATTGTCCGTCACCTAGATGACCAATGCATCGGCTGCCAGTACTGCATTCTCAAGTGCCCCTACGATGTACCGAAGTACTCCAAGAGCCGAGGCATTGTCCGTAAGTGCGACATGTGCATTCAACGACTAGGGGTAGGGGAAGCGCCGGCTTGCGTCCAAGCCTGTCCGACCGAAGCGATCCAAATCAAAGTCGTGAAGCTGGAGGACATCCAATCTCGAGCGGAGACCGGAACCTTTTTGCCGGATACGCCGGATCCGAGCTACACCAAACCGAGTACGGTGTATCGCACGAACCGAGAGTTGCCAGAGAATCTCCTCGGTGGTG
>CAWUJC010000256.1:0-4868 GCA_963922355.1 uncultured bacterium
ATTGACGGGGCGGCCAGTCCTATTTCTTGGGCCGATAGATTCTGTCCCGGCTCGCCAAGTCATGGAGATGGGCGGAGGTGTTTTTGCGGCAGAGGACGTTGAGCTCGCGGCGGACTGGTTGGCCGAGAAGCTGGCGCATCCCCCCGTGCAGGTGGTGCCCGGCGACATCGAACACGCGGCATCGTCTTCTCGTGAGCAACGGATTCAGCACTTGGCTGAGCAAATCGTCCAGATGGGATAGCTTCTAAGCAGAGAATTGTCAGTACCCCTTCCCGCCGTTACCATCATCGCGCATGTTTAACTCCGCCGCGTTTTTTCTGCTGGGCTGGTTTTTGGTTCTGGTCTCGACCCCGTTCCTCATCCAGCTGGCCAAGCGTGGCGTTGGCCTGGATTACCAAGACGAATTCCGCAAGAAGCACGATGGCCAGATTTCCCGGCTCGGCGGCGTGCCCATCTTTTTTGCCTACTTGGCGGCGGTCCTCGGAGTGGTGTTTGTTCTGCCGGCGACGCGGTCGGACTGGAGTGACGTCCTTCTCATCACCACCTTGTTTTTCTTCCTTGGGTTGATTGATGACGTCCGCCCCCTGGGAGCCAAGGTCAAGTTGGGCGGACAGTTGGCTATCGCGGTGCTGGCGTATTACCTCGGCCTGCGGATTGAGTTGCTGACCTATCCAGGCGGCAACTTCATTCTCACCTTGGGGGTGTGGAGTTTTCCCGCCACCGTTATTTGGCTGATTGCGATTCCCAATCTGATCAACCTAATCGACGGCTTTGACGGTTTGGCGTCCGGGATTGGAATTTTTCTTTTTGCCACGCTGGGGGTGGTCAGCCTCGGTGCGGAGGAATTTGCCATCGCCTGCCTGTGCTTTGCGCTGGTCGGTGGGCTGCTCGCCTTTCTCCACTTTAATTTTCCTCCGGCCAAAATTTTTCTGGGAGACGGAGGCGCTTATCTCATCGGCGCGATCATCGCTACGGTTTCGTTGGAGAGTTCACAGAAAGGTTCCGTTGCCGCCGCCTTGTTGGTGACGGTGGTGGCGTTGGGGTTGCCGATCCTCGATGCCACACTCGCTATTTTGCGTCGGGCGATGCAGGGCTTCCCCGTCATGCTGGGGGATCGCGGTCACTTGCACCACCGGCTCGAGCGGGTGGGTTTTTCCAAGCGGCGTACGGTGCTGAGTCTCTACGCCATCTGTGTGGTTTGTAGCTTGGTGGCGCTCAGTATCTTGTGGACGCAGGGGCGGACGCTGCCTATCGCGGCGGGTGTGTTGGTTGTGCTGGCGGTGTTCGTCGTGCGTTTCTTTGGCTTCGGGACAAGTTTTAGCCAAATTCAGCACAAGCTCGATTTCACCATGCGCCGGCGCAAAGACGTCCAGTACGCGCAACTTCAGGGACGCCTTTTGCAGTTAGAGGTGCAGCGCTGCGCCGACGCTGAAACGTTCTGGAAGGTCTACGAGCTTGGGCTGCATCGTTCCGGTTTAGAAATCGATCCCGCCAACGCCGAAGGTGAACCGCTGACACTTTCGCTGCCGCACGGTCCGGGCTTGCGGTTGTACGTGAAAACGAAGGATGCCAGCCTCGATTATGCCCAGCGGATGGCCGAGCTTTTTCGTCCGTCCCTCGAGGCTGCTCTGGCCAAGTGGCCGGACCTGGCCAAGCATTTGACGCCAAAGGGGGAGGCTTCTACCGAGCCCTCCTCCGTGTAGCCCATGTCGTTGCCCCAAGCATCAAGCTCTGATCCGATCCCCAGCCAGCTTCACCGCGAGGGGTTGATCGCTGTCGCTCTGACTCTGTTGGCGGTGGCTCTGGGCGGCACGACCGAGCGTTGGGCTCAGGCCGTCGTGGTGGGGGCGATTGGGGCTTGCGTGTTGGTGGCGCCGCCGCGTCGCCTGCCCGGCTATTGGCTGCCTTTTTTGTTGGGTTTGCTTTGGCTCTGGGCTTGGACGGCTTTCCTCCCGGCAGCCTTACAGGGGAGCCCGGTCTGGCGCGGAGGCTTGACGGAACTTGGTCTCAACCTCGGCGGTCTGGTGACGGTGCAGCCGATCATCACGCTAGAATCAATTGCCCTGCTGACCGCGGGTATTCTCTGGCTTTTTTGGGTGACGCCGCTCTACAGCGAACATCTGCAACGGCAGGGAATCCTCCGGCTCTATCTGGCGGGAGCAACGCTCCTGGCCAGCGTTGCCATCCTAGGATGGTGGGCGGGTGCCTACCTCCAGGGCGAGGCGTGGAATCCGGTCTTCGGCTATTTTCCGAACCGCAACCAGATGGCTAACTGGATGGCCTGCGCTGGAGTGCTGGCCTTTGGTTTGGCCTTAGAGAAGAATCGGCACGGCGACCATCGTTGGTCCTTGTTGAGTGCCGTCACGTTGGTGGTCATGCTTATTGGGCTGGTTAATGCGGGTTCACGCGCCGGCATTGGCTTGCTCTTTCTAGGCATGTTTCTCTTTGGCCTCGCTTGGATTCAATTGGAACGGGGTCGGGGGCAAAGTCGCCTTCCTTGGGTAGCAGCGGGTGCTTCTGCTGGCCTGGTTCTCTTGGCGGGGTTCTTTTTGTTTGGCGGGCAAATTCTGGAACGGATGAGCGTGGCTGGCGGCGGCATGGATGCCATGGGCCGACTTCAACTCCAGCTTGCCGGCATACAGCAAGCTCTGGCCATGCCGCTGACGGGCGCCGGTCTCGGGAATTTTGAGGTGGTGTTCCCCTTTTATCGTGAGCGACTGGTGAACGAAGCACGAGCCATCCATCCGGAAAGTGATTGGGCTTGGCTGGCAGGGGAACTGGGCTGGCCCGCTGTCTTGTTCGCGCTGGGAGCCGTCGCGGCGGCCGTTTGGCTGGCCTTGCCGTTTGACCGTCGGACGCATCGGGTGCCGCGACTTGCCGCCCTCATCGCATCGGTGGTGTTTCTGTTGCACAGCTTTCTCGATGTTTCGGCTCATCGGCTGGGGACTTGGTTGCCAGCGGCTTTGATTCTCGCCGCTGCCTGGAAGCCCGGGCGTTTGATTGAGCCCCTCCGTTGGCAGTTGCAGGCGATGCGTGGCATGGGCGTTGCGTTGATTCTCGTCGCGCTGGTCTGGGCGCTGACGAGTTGGGGCATGCTCGCAGCCCCTGGACAGGCGCGAGCGAAAGCCGCCTTTGCGTGGGGGGAAACCGCTGCGGCTCAAGGTGATTGGAGCACAGCTGAACGACATGCGGAGGCGGTTTTGGCTTCCCGCCCCTTGGATTGGCAGGGCTATCTTTTGCTCGGAACGGCGCAAGCCGGGCAGGGGGAGAGCGAGGCCGCACTGCGTTCCTTTCTTTTTGCCCGTCAACTGGAGCCGGATAGTCCCTTGCCGCTTTGGGCTGAAGGCAACGTCTGGGTCTCGCTCGGCCAAGCCGGACGCGCCGCGGCTGCCTTCCAGGAATATTTGCGGCGGAGTTTAGTCACGCCGGAGTCGCGCTTTGCCGGCGTTGTCTCCTTACTGCAACGCTTGCCGGGTGGTCAGCGAGAAGCTCTCCTCCTGTCCACGATGCGCCCAAGCTTTTTGGTGCAGTATTTGAGCCGGGCGGATCGGCGGCAGTGGCAAATCGCGCAAGATATGTTCGCCGGTCAGCCTTCCTTGGGTGAGGGCCTGTCGCTGGTGGAACAAGAGGCCGTGCTGGATCGGTTGGCCTCGCAAGCGGGCGTCGAGGCAGCCTTGAGTTGGGTGGAGCGTTATCCCCTTTGGGAAGGAGGTGCCGCTTGGTTGCAAGCGCAAGGACTGGCCAAGCAAGGTCGTTGGGCCCAAGCCCTGGCCCAAGGCAAGAAAGCCGTGCCGCCGCCCGTCATTCCTGGAATGCCGCCCGCCGCCAAGCCGGAAGCGGAGGAAGCGCGTCTCCTCCTACATCCCGGTTCGCTGGCCGATTATCTACAAGTGGTGGCGGCTTACGAAGAAGCTGGGCGGCCGGACGATGCGATGCGGGTGTTAGAAATTGCGTTGCAGGTCCACCCCGAAGCTCCGGCTTATCTCTGGTACCAAGAGGCAGAGTTTTACCAGCAGGCCGGTCAGCACGAGAAGGGCTGGCAGTCGCTGGAAGCCTACCGACGCAAGGTGCTGAAGTAGGTGAAGAAAAGGCAATCGACAAAGAGCCAAAACGCAAACAGTGCCGAGCTTAGGCTCGATCATTCGGAGGGCGGCACTCTGTGCCGCCGTAGATAGGGACGGAATGTACGGAATTTACCAAAGAACTTTGGAAGGGCTTGTGCCCGGTAGTTGCCGACGTTCCAGCGGCGGTCATGGAACGGTAAGATAGCCGCCTCGCGCACCGTCGTTGGGGACAACGACGGCTACCGGGGTTGGGTTTCGTTTTCAGTCCCGCTAGGGGGCGCAGGAGCAGGATGCTCCTGCCACCTTTAAGCCGCCGGGGCCTGGGCGTAGATGCTCAGGGCAAGGATGACGGCCACCACGAGAATGTTCAGGCAGGAGAGCGGGAGGAAGACCTTCCAGCCGAGGTTCATCAACTGATCATAGCGGAAGCGCGGGAGGGTCCAACGAATCCAGATGAAGAAGAAGATGAAGAGCGCCATCTTGCCCAGGAAGGTGACGATCTGAAGGAGGAAGCCGCTCCAGGTGCCGACTTGGCCGAGTTGGCCGCCAGCGGTGTTCAGGTATTCAATCGGCAGGCTCCAGCCACCGAGGAAGAGGGTGACCATCGCGCAGGAGGTGACGATCATCGCGGCGTACTCTCCCAGGAAGAAGAGGGCGAAGCGCATGCCCGCATACTCGGTGTGGTAGCCGCCCACGAGCTCGGTTTCCGATTCCGGTAAGTCAAAGGGCAGGCGGTTGGTTTCGGCAAAGGCGCTGACCAAAAAGACCAGGAAGGAAAAGACGATGAACGGCCAGAGAGCCATC
>CAWUJC010000257.1:0-4863 GCA_963922355.1 uncultured bacterium
CACTAACGCGTCATAAATTCCGCGGGCGGTAGGCTCATCTTCTGGGAAGTCTGTCTTGGTGCCTTCGCGCAAGGTGGAGCCGCGGCGGCCGTATTTAAAATTAACGACAAATTCACCCTCCCCGGCTTCGCATAATTCAACAACGTAGATTTTGTCGGACTTGTCGTTCCGAAAATAAAGCGTCCTACTGTCGACCAACCGCATGCCTTCTATGGGCATAGCGTGCCACACTCTAGGATCAATTCAAAAGGGGCAGTTCTTCTCCAAATAAGGCGGCAACCCTACGGCGAAGTCTAAACCCCGCTACTCGTAAGCATGTCATGTGTTCAACTACCACCCTCGCCTCCCTTGGCAACTGATTGAAGCCAAGAGAGGCACTTCATGAAGATGGATCAGCTTTCGCTAGCCTTCAGGAGCTCGAGAATCTCGGTCTGGCCCATCTTTTCGGCCCACTGGAAAGGCGTGGCCCAATCTGGCGTCTCCGGTTCGCCGGGCTCGATCCCACGTTCCAGATAGAGGCGCACCAACTCGGTCCGGCCGTAACGACAAGCCCAGCCCAGGGCGGTGCTGCAGAGCAAGTCGTCCCGTCGGGCCGGATCCGCCCCCGCCTCCAGCAGTTGAGTGGCAAAACGGCTACGTTGAGCAGAGTTCATCACTGGTTGGTGGGCGTGGCCATCGCCTGGGCGAGCCGCCACAAAGTGCAACAAGGTGAGCCCAAAACGACCGAGAGCGTTCGGGTCACCGCTGGCTTCGAGCAGCAACGCCATGATCTCAAACCGATCATCCTCCTGGTAAGCGGCAGGCCGAAGGACGGCAGGAGGCACCCCCATGCGCATCGGTTGGCACAGGAGATCGTGCCAATCAATTTCAGCGGGGGTGAGCTGATCCTTCAGCTTGATGAAACGCGGCAAGGCCAAGCGAAAGATCGGCAGGCTAGTCGCGCAGGCGGACGACCAGATAAACTCGCGGACCAAGGCCGGGTTCTCGCCTTCTTCGTCGAGGAGGCGTTGGGCGGCCTCCACATCGTGAGCGGCGCAAATGGTATAAACCGCGGGCTTGGCACCGCGCTCGTAGAGCAGAGCGACCAAATTCCGATGTCCGTTTTCATAAGCGCGGTCCAACGGCCAGCCCGAGGCATAGACATTGGCGTTGGGGTCGGCCCCGCGATCCAGCAAGAGGCGAACAACAGCTTCGTGCCCATACGCGATTGCTTGGTGAAGCGGACTCCCCCAGGAAATAGCCTCCTCATCATCTGACGCCTTGCCAAGAGCCATCGGTTCATCCGGAGGCAGGCCCATGTCCAACAAGTATCGGACCGCCTCAAGTTGGCCAAACTGGGCCGCCCGCGTGAGCGCGCCGCCTCGATTTCCCGGGTGGTCCCACTTCCTCTCCAACAGCTTAGGACTTGTGGCATGGATTTCGCGCAGGCGGTCCACATCGCCCGTTGCGGCGGCGGCCCAGAGCGTGGTCTCGCTGCCCCGTTGGAGCAGGCGATCCATGATCCGCCGAGCTGGTTCCATCTTTCCTTTTTTGTACCAACCCAATGTCAAGACCGCATGGTCGATCGGGAGCAACCCCTCGGCGTCCGGTTTACGCGCATCGGCGTGGTGGTGGCAAAGCCAGTCGACGAGGGCTTCATTCGCGCTGGCCGCCGCCACGTGCAGGGCGGTCATACCGGAGCGATCGCATTGCTTCATCAAATCTGGAGATTCCTCCAACATGGTGATGACGTCCTGGTTCCGCCCACCGCGAATCCATTCCAAAAGACGGTCAAGCTCCGAGCTCACCGTCACGTTGGGGCAACTCAACGCCTCCTGTCGCTCAGCTTCCACCTCAGTCATGACCTCAACTAGTTCCGTCAGCCCCCGTTCCTCCGCCATGACCAACGGGCTGGTCGACTCCCGATGAGGGAAGATGCCAAGCCGCGCGTCGGCACCCCGCTCCATCAACAGGCGGAGCATGGCGGCATCCTGCTGCAGCACGGCGAGATGGATCAGCCGTTGTTCCCCCTGACCGGTGCAGGCATCGACCATCTCGGGCCGACGCTTGAGCATGCGACCGACTTCCAGCGTGTCGCCCGCCAGGACACTGGCGACCAAGTTCTCGCGCGTGATCCCGTCGACATGTGCCTTCAGCTTGGGCCAACTTTGAAAGCCATACTGGCGAGCCAACGCCAACTGGGCTTGAGACAGCGTTAGGCCACCCTCCGAGGGTGGCTGAAAGACTTGCGCAACTTCAGCGATCGTTTCCGCCTCACCGGCGGAGTAGGACCTCTGCAGCTCTTTGGCCTGGGTCTTGAGTTGATTCAAGTCCGGCTGCTGAGGCAAAGCACGCGTGCGAACCGGGGGTTGGGAAGGACGAATGGGCATGATGAACTCCTTTCAAGAGATAAGGCCTGGTGTCCGCTTGCTCAGGCAGAAAGAAGATCATCAGATGATGACGTTGGATTCGTGGATAGAATTGAGGACTCAGTCCTTCCCGCGGACACGGTGGCGATCAATTAACACCGAGTACAGAATAGTTGGCATCCTTCCTTTGGACAAGGCTTTTCCCAACCACGGACCCCTTAGGGCAACATGATTTGGTCATCCCCGCTTGCAGAATTAGGCAACCTCACCCTTGCACAATGGCTGGTCTTGCTCATCTTGGTACGAGCATGTTGGCCGCCCGTCCTCTCACTCTTTGGAGTTTCTTCGTCTACCTCCTCTGTCTGTTTTTGCCCGCCGCGCCCGTACTGGGAGATGACGCCGAAAACGACGTGGAAGACGTCTTCCGTGGCAGCCTCCTCTCGGAAGTGGGAATGGAGACCCCCGTCTTTGTCCCGGATAACGGCGATCCGCAGACCACCGTCCAGAGCTTTCAGGAGCAAACCCGGAAGATTCGCGACATCTTTGTTCAGAATCCGGAGGGCATCGACGGCGAGGTGGAAGATGACCTCATTGAACTCTTTGCCCGCGGCACGTACTTGATCGACGTGAGTGATTTGCCCAAGGCCGACCGCTTTACCCGCGCGCACGTGGCGATCTGCCAGCTTTCGGAAGTACTCGACCGCATCCCTCTACCCCCGATTGAGCAGGTGCCAGACGCCGATGCGGCCAAAACCCAGAATCTGGACTATTGGCGCATCCCGGGTACCGGCATTGCTCTCTCGCGCATTAAGGAAGGCCCCCGCAAAGACGAGTGGATTTTCTCGAAAGAGACGATTGATGAACTCGACCGCCTTTACCACAAGCTGCGGAAGAAACCGTACCGCAACGACGCCAACGTCGGCGCCTCCACGCCGGACGGCGGACTCCTCAATTCCTACATCCAATTCACCGGCCCGCTGCTGCCCAGCAATTTCGATCTTTGGATGCCAGCCAACCTGCGGGTCGTTTTCTTCGGCGAGCCACTTTGGAAGTACCTCGGGACCTTGATCACGCTTTTGGTCATTTCCCTCTTCGCCTACTTGGTTCTACGCCTCAAGCGCCGCTTCATGCATGGCAATAGGCTGCGCTCTCATCCCGTCCTTGAGGCGATGTGCCATCTCATCATGCCCGTGACGATCGCCATCTTACTGCTCTTAGTCAGCGCCTTCATCACGTTTGAAATTCGCCTGCGGATGACGCCGTTGACGGTGACCAACGACATCCTCCTCACCCTGTTTTACTTCGTCGTTTTCTGGGCCGTGGTCTGCTTGGGCAACCTCATCGGCACCTTAATCATTGCCCACGAATCCATCAGCTCCACCGGCCTGGACGCCAGCTTGGTGAAGCTCGCGACCCGCGTCTCTTCCTATCTCCTCGGGTTCTGGATTCTGGTGGAAGGGGTTCAACGCCTGGGCCTTTCTCTCGTTCCGCTCATCGCGGGCGTGAGTATCGGCGGCCTGGCCTTTGCCATGGCGGCCCGCCCCACCCTCGGCAATATGCTCGCTGGCATTCTTATTTTTGCCGACCGTCCCTTTAAGGTCGGCGACCGCGTCATGCTCGGAGCCCACAACGGGACGGTGGAAGATATCGGCCTCCATTCGACCCGCATCCGCACGCTGGAAGGCCACCTAGCCAGTGTCCCGAATGAGTATGTCTGCAGTAACGATGTGATCAACATCGCCCGAAGGCCCAGCATCCGGCGCAAGACCGAGATCGGGCTGACCTACGACACCCCGCCCGAGAAGATCGAAGAGGCCATGCAGATCATCCGCGACCTCCTTTCCAAAGACGCCGACGAGGGAAAGAGCGACGAAGAACTCGGCCGTCCGGGCAACCATTATCTCCACAACGGGGTGGCGCCGCCCCGCGTCGAGTTTGTCGAGCTGGCCGATTGCTCGCTCAACATCATGATGATGTACTATTTCAGCCCGCCCGATATGCCCACCTATCAAAAGCATGGCACCTGGGTCAACCTCGAGCTGGTCAAGCGCTTCAACGCCGCCGGAATCAGCTTCGCTTTCCCGACTCAAACCATCGAGCTGGCTGGGACCAAGGTCGAACCCGCCCCCGCT
Organism: uncultured bacterium; assembly: GCA_963922355.1. Taxonomy (GTDB): domain Bacteria; phylum Verrucomicrobiota; class Verrucomicrobiia; order Methylacidiphilales; family UBA1321; genus CAWUJC01. Next base: position 4,481 of record CAWUJC010000257.1, read on the forward strand.
GCACAAACGGATTCTACCCCGGGGATGTCAACCTGATCGCGGGCAGGCGATCTTAGGCGCGGAGCGCTGCAGCACTTCCAATCGCCGACGGCCTCACCTTCCAGTACTGCTGAAAGGCGCGGCTAAAGTCGCCGGGATGGTGGTAGCCTAACTCGTAGGCCGCATGTTTAATCGAGTAGCCGCGCTGAGCCAAAAGCTCCTTAGCCCGCTCCATTTTCAAGCGGCGAAAGTGCACGCCAGGAGATTCCCCCGCCACCCCCGTGAACAGGCGGTGCAAGGTGATCGGCGCCATGTTGAGGTAGCGAGCCAGCGCCTCGATCGGTCGGCTGGTATCAAGATGCTCCAGCATCCATTGGCGTGCTTGCGGAAACTGCGCCTGCTTG
>CAWUJC010000258.1:0-4848 GCA_963922355.1 uncultured bacterium
TTGCCTTGGTCCTCTTCGGCCTGCCCCCCACGTTTGAATTCATTGGCCTCACTTTCCAGACCGACTGGGTGATCGTCCTGGTCAGCGTTTCCCTGGCTCTTGGCTACTCCGCCGTCTCGGGCATCTACGGTGTGGTTTGGACCGACTTGATCGAAATGGTGATCGCCGTCTTCTGTACCGCTCTGATTTTCTTCTTCGTCTTTTCCGACGTGGGCTGGAGCACAGGCCTGCGCGAAAAAATCGATGGCCTCGGCAAAGAAGGCGAAAAGCTCCTCTACATGTTACCGGAGTTCGGCCCCGCCCTCATCGTCCTCTTCTTCATCCAACCCCTGATGAGCCAAGGGCACATCAACCCCGGGGTGCAGAAGATCCTGGCCGTGCGGGACGAGCGCGAGACCATCTTCACCTTCTACTTCTCCACCGCTCTGAACATCATCGCCAAAAATTGGCCGATCTATATCGCAGGCTTGGCCGGCATCTTCCTGATCGCCGATGATACCCTGCTCGAACGCTTTGCCGCCGTGATTACCGAGAACGGCGAGAAACGCCCCGACTATGAGATGGCCTACCCGCTCTTCATTGAACGTTACCTGCCCACCGGGATGATTGGCCTGATGATGGCAGGGTTCCTCTTCGCTTTCATGTCGTCACAGGTCACCACCATCCACATCGCAGGCTCCCTCTTCGTCAATGACCTCTATCGCCCGTTCCTGAATAAGGACGCCGAGCCCGGCCACTACGTGAACGTGGCCCGCGCTACGATGTGCGTGGTGACGGTCGCCTCGATTCTGGTCGGCGTTTTTTCCAATGACATTCTCTTCCTCATGATCCTGGCGCTGACGCTGCACAACAGCCAGGGCTTCGTCAAATTTGCGCGTTTTCTCTGGTGGCGTGTCAACGGGCCGTCCGAATTCGGCGGTCAATTGGCTGGCTTGGCGGCCACGTTGTTCTTCTTCGCCTCACCCTGGGGCAGTGGCTTGGTCGACAGCGCCTGTGTCTACCTCAACCAAGACAGCAACGACGCCTACTACGCCATGCGTTACTTGATGGTGCTCTCGGTCAGTTGCACGGTCTCGCTCCTACTCATCTACTTTCTGCCACCCGAGCCCGAGGAGACCCTGAAAAACTTCTACCGTCGGCTGCAGCCTTATGGCGCCTGGGGCAACATCGCCAAAGCCTGCCCGGAAGCTCATCATCAAGACCCGCTTCTGGTGCTCTGGGCCATGACCGCGGCCGGCCTCGGTTTCACCTTCGGGCTGAACTTTTTGATGATCGGACTCCTGCTCGCCTTCTGGAGCATGGCTTGGATCGCGGGCCTCATCACGACCCTTTCGATCGTCATTCTCTGGTGGGGTGTGACCAAGCTTTACCCCCAAGCTCCCTCGGCTAAGCCTCAAGACTTGGCCGATAAGGAAGCCTGGGAGAAGGCCTGAATCCCACACGCCTATTCAGTTTGCAGAACTCGTGCTCAGGGCTGCGGAGTAGAGAGCCAAAGCCATGACGTCTCAAGCTCTCAGTAGGATCCAAAGGCAAAGCTTAAGGACTAGGTGAACAACTTACCCCGCACTGGAATCGCACCGGAGTCCTCCCCAGCAACCTGGATGAAGTATTGGGATAGCCTTGGGTAGCGTGGACTGGTGCACATCCGCACCTGAACTCCCGGCTCTCTCCCAGTAGACACAAGGAAGCGCTGGCACCCCTCTCACGTGGGCACCAGCGCCAACCTCACTCACTCCACACTTAACAGGGAGGGAAACGTCCTTCCCTTCAAATTCTGGCGAGCTCTCTGGCTCAACCAACGGGCAGGCTCCTGCGTTGAGCCTGCCCGGAAACTAACCCTGGGGAAAAGAAACTAACGAGACGTCAGGCGACGAACCCGACGCTGCATCATCACGCCCGCGAAACCCACGGCCATAAGCAGAGCACCGGTCGAAGGCTCTGGAACGGGTGTGAACGGAGCCACATCGCGGAAGCTTTCGCCGATCCGAATTTCATCAAAAGCGTACTGCGTGTTAAACCCGGTGTTGATGAAGAAAGCATCGATGTCGCCAAAGCCAGAGAATTCCCGAACAGCGGTTCCCGTCAGCAAGGAGCTGGTCGGGCCCGCATCCACGTTCAAGTTCGGGTTAATCCACAGCTCATGGATGTCATTGCCCGTGGCGTTGTAGGTCGCCTTACCCACAAACATATACGTGACCCCGGCATCTAAAGTCCCAGGCAAAGCCGTGCGCGAATTGAATACCGTAACCGATGGCACCCAAGTGTCCGCCGCCGGGTCGTTGTTAGTTCCCGTGTTGCGAACGCCGAAGCCGTTGTTTTCACCCAAGCCAAGGCTTTCATCAATGAAGCCAAAGAAAGGATCGCGCGGCGCGCCCTGGGCCTCGTTCGGCTGGAAGAGGAAGCTGTACCAGATTTCGTCGCCGTCGTTCCAGGTGTAGTTGAAGTCGCGGGTAATCGAGGTGTTGCTGCCACCAGCGAAGCGCCCCGCGCTTCCGGCCGTGGTGGTGAGAATATCGCCACCGCTGCTGTAGGTCAGGCTGGCGGAACTGGCTTCCATCGTGGCGCCTGCATCCAGCGTCCAAGACCCGCCCCAACTGCTCCCGCCGTTCACCCCGGCAATGGAATCGCCAGAGACGTACTCGGCAGTGGAAAAACCATCGTAGGCAATGAGCTGGGCCTGAGTGGCCGACGGTGTCAGGGTAGCAACCGCGCAAAGAGCCAGGCCCAGGGCACCGGCTACGCAGTTTCGAAGATTGATTGGAGAGGAGTGTTTCATGAGTTTCTTTAAGGGTTGTTTCATAGGTAGAGATATTAGCCTATGCATCTTTTTTAGGCGAGAGACACGGCTCCCGCCTAGGGCTCTCACCGCAAAGTGTTCTGCAAAAAACGCAAGACATGGGCGACTCGAAGCGCCGTGGCTGGCTAGGAATCAGGGTTATATTTGCGGAAACAGGTCGCCAGCGAGGAGATCCCCCGATTGCAAGCCTAGCGGTTCGGTGACTGGATGCGTCCGGCTAAAACCCTCTGCACCAGGACAATAAGTGGTCGTCGCATCGATGTAGATGGCCACGTGCGCCACCCGGTACTCGTCCGTGTGATTGGCATTGGCCATATGCGGGCAGCGTCCGTGGTGGAAGGTGCAATCCCCGGCCCGCAGCGGGAGGGTCACCTTCGGCTCGTACTCCAATTCCGGCGCAAGAGCAAAGAGAGAGCGGTCATCGGAAAGCGACTGTTCCGGAATGTCGTCCCGATGCTGCGCGCCGGGAATAAACGACATGGAGCCTTTGTTGGCCGGTACGTCACACAGGGCGACCCAAACCGAAATGGGGTGCGATGAATTCGCATGCGGCCAATAAGGTTGGTCTTGATGCCATTCCGTCCGCCGTCCATTTTGCGGCGCTTTCGCGAGGATCTGATCATGCCAGAGCCGAAGCGGAACACCGGCCAATTGCTTGGCCACATGGGTGATCGACGGGTGCAAGGTTAGGGCCTTCATGATCTCGCTTTCGCGCCATACGTTAACCTTCTGATTCAAGATGGCGCCGTCTGTGCCTCGCGAATCTGCCGTGGCCTGATTCGCTTGCGCAATGCCTAAGGCTTCTTCGTAAAAAGTTTGGATCTCTTCGGGGTCAAGGATGCCCTCGACTTTGACAAAGCCATCCTTCCGGTAGGCTTCCATGATTTGGGAAGAGACAGTTTTGAGAGGTGATTCAAGGATCGTGGTCATGTTGTCATCCTATCCAGACGAGACTCCTTTCGCCTTGAACTGAGCTATCCCTTTATTTGTATATTTCCGACTTATGCTGCTTTTTATTTAAGCAGATAGCTGTATTCTCTTCATTACGGCAAGCTGTCTTGTTTCGTCATGTTCCATCCCACGTTCAGCATCAAACAAGAGGACGTTCGCCTCTCCGCCACCGCCCCCATTCAGGTGCAGGATGTCAGCTTATCCGAAAAAGAAGTGCTTCCGCATGATCACGAATTTTATGAGATCGCCCTCATCTTATCCGGAGAAGCCCAACACCAAACCGAACTCGGCGAGCGACGAGTCCGGGCCGGAAGCCTGATCGTCGTCCACCCGGGACAAGTGCACGCCTACCAGCGAGTCCACCAGCTCCGACTCTTCAACACCTACTATCTGTCCGAGTGGCTGCTGCGCGATATCCACCTAGCCGAGGAGGCACCGGAACTCACCATGCAGTTTCTCGGCCAAGCCCTCTTCCCGGAACGCGTCTCACCCCATCCGCTCGAAGTTGATCTCGATACCGTCAACTTTGACGCCACCCGCACGGAGTTAGAAGAATCTCTCCAACTGGGCCGGAAAGGAGAAAACACGGCGCTCCTCCAACGCGCCATTCTGCTCAAATGCTTCGCCCGTTGGCAGGGCGCCATTCAGCGTCTGCAGCCTAAACTCACCCCGTTCTTAACCCATCCCTTGGTCCAACACGTGGTTGCCCAAGTTGAAGGGAGCATCCGGAACGGTGAGCCAAGCAGCGTCGCAGCGTGGGCCGAAGCTTACCCGTGCTCAGCCGATCATCTCAGCCGCACGTTTAAATCACTCACGGGCGAAGTGCCCAGCGCCTACTACCAGCGCCGCCGCCTGCAGCACGCCGTGTTGGCTATCATCCACAGCCAACACACGCTGAGTGAAATTGCCCACCGCTATGGCTTCGCAGACAGCGCCCACTTCAGTCACCAATTCCGTGCGGCCTACGGCCTCACCCCTCGGCATTATCGACAACGCTTCCTGGTGAAGTAAACTCGCACCAAGGCTCTTTTATTTGATGCCGAAGTCTTGTTGGAGGAAGGCGAGGGAGCGTTGGGCTTCGTCGATTTTGCCGCACTCGA
>CAWUJC010000259.1:0-4844 GCA_963922355.1 uncultured bacterium
GTGCGCTTTTCTTTAAAGAGCTGACCTTACTTTGTTTTGACCAAGACTTTACGGCCACTCAAGGCTGGCCAGTCCTAAAGCTGGACCTGTTGCTGATGACGCTAGTCGTCGCGGTGACGGTGATCGGCCTCCAGTCCGTCGGGTTGCTCTTGGTCGTGGCGATGTTGATTATCCCGCCAGCTTCGGCCCGTTTTTGGAGCGAGACGCTTTGGGTGAATGCCATGATGGCGACCGTCCTTGGGGCCTTGAGCGGCTTCACTGGCGTGTTGCTCAGTGCGCTTTACCCGAAGTTGCCCGCCGGTGCGGTGATCGTTCTGGCCGCCACCTTTTTCTTTTTTCTGAGTCTGATTTTTGGTCTGCGACGGGGCGTCTTGATGCGGAGTCTGGAGCACTTTCGGGTGGTTCGCCGGGTGGAGCGGCAGCATCTTCTACGGACGTTTTACGAGAGTCTGGAACGCCAAGCGCGAGCGGTTCCTTCGGAGAAAGTCCCGCCGTTGGAGCGCGCCGTCCTTTGGGATGAGTTGCTCATGTCGAACCATGTTTCCGTCCGACATTTGAAAAAAATCCTGCGCCGAGCGGAACGTGACGGCCTTGTCGTCCCTGACCAGCCAGAGCAATTCCGCCTGACGCCCGCCGGGCAGACGGAAGCCCGTAAGATCGTGCGTAATCACCGGCTGTGGGAGCTGTACCTCATCGAGTATGCCGACGTCGCACCGAACCATGTCCACCGCGATGCCGATTTGATCGAGCACGTGTTAGACCCGGCCCTGGTGGCTCAATTAGAAACCCTGCTTGCCGCGCAGTCGCCTGAAGGCACCGTGCCGGCTGATCCGGAGCGCCTGACTTCCGCTTAGCTATGGAATGGAGCATCTTTGATACTTGGATTTTGCTGACCGCAATGGCCATTTCGATGGCTTGTGCGTTGCCGGGGCTGTTCCTGGTTCTCAACCGCGATAGCATGATGGGCGATGCCATCAGCCACGGTATTCTGCCCGGCTTAGCCATCGCGTTTCTCATCACCGGGTCGCGTGATTCGTGGGTCATGCTCTTCGGTGCGGTGTGTGCGGGTTTATTGACCATGGTCATTACCGGACTCGTCCGCCGGTACGGGCAGGTTGACGGCGGGGCCTCTCTCGGCGTGGCATTTTGCTTTCTCTTTGCCTTGGGGCTGGTCTTAATTCGTTCGGCGGCCGATCACGTCGAACTGGACCCGGACTGTGTTCTTTACGGAGCGATAGAAACCTCGGTCTTTGACGTCAATTTTGTGCCGACGATTACCTGGCTCTCCGCCTTGATTTTGGCAATCAATCTGGTGCTGACGGTAGTCTTCTATAAGGAATTGCGTCTCGCCATTTTTGATCCTTCCACAGCCACGACCTTGGGTTTTAACGCGAGCCGTATCCGCCAAGGACTCGTGGTTGTGACGTCCGTAACCACCGTGGTCGCATTTCAAAGCGTGGGGAGTATTCTGGTCATTGCCATGCTGGTCGTGCCCGGGGCAGTCGCCTCCTTGCTGACTCGACGACTTGCCCCGATGATACTTTGGAGTTTGATCGTGGCCGCAGCATCAGCGGCGCTCGGTTTCCTGGGGAGCATCTATGTCGTTCCTCCGATGACAGAGGCGCTGCTGGGGACGGGGAAAGCGTACAGTACCAGTGCGGCGGGGAGTATCGCGGTGGCCGCTGGTTTACTGTTTGCCCTGGCTTTGATTGGCAATGCCGTCCTCCAACGCTGGCGCGCTGGCACGGCGACGACTCCTGCTGCTTAGTTTTGTCTCAGGTGGATCGGATTTGTCTCGGCCGGCAGAGAGGGCTTGTGCGTCTCCGCCCAAACCGTACAGTGATCCTTCCACAAAACGTATTTATCCTGACCTGATTCTTATGAACGATACTCCCCGTCCTCTTGGTTTAGCGCCCTCTTTTGGTTTTGGTGACCGTATGGGCAGCGCCACCCCCGGCCACATCGCCGCCTGCCGCGGTACCGGCATTGCGCCGATTTATTCGCAGCAGTCCATTCGAGAGATGTCTCGCACTCAGCGTACGCCAGAAGAGGTCATGACGGCTGCCCGCGAGGCCATTGCGGCGGAAGGTTGGGGCGAGACCTGGGGCGCGGATGCTGATCACCTGAAGACTCCGGCTGACGTCGACTACACCCTGGCGGCGGGTTTCTGCTTCTTTACCATCGATCCCTCTGACCACGTCGACGGCGAGGCCGACGATTACGATGAAGCCACGCTTGCGGCCAAGTACGAGGCGGTGAAGGGTGAAAGCGAATGGATCCAGGACTTTGCCGGAGAGCACGTCACGCTTTCCACTGGGACCAGCTTCTCCATCTCTGATCACGATCTGAAGCGCGCTGCGGTTAAGTACGGCAAAGCCGTCAACGAAGCGATGAAGCTTGCTGACTACATCAAGCAGGCCAGCGAGAACGCGGGGCAGGACTACGAAATCGAGATCAGCGTCGATGAAACACCCCAGCCGACCACGCTGGCGGAGCACTACATCATCGCGAAGCGCTTCCTGAGTGGGGGCACCAAGCTCGTTTCGCTCGCGCCGCGGTTCATTGGTGAGCTGGAAAAAGGCGTCGATTACATTGGAGATGTCACGGCACTCGAAGCCAGTATTGCGGACCACAACGCGATTGCCGAGATGGTTGGACCGTACAAGCTGAGCCTCCATTCCGGTTCGGACAAGCTCTCCATGTACACCCCGTTTGCCCGGGCGACGAAGGGCCGCTTTCACGTCAAGACGGCTGGGACCAGCTACCTGGAAGCTCTTCGTGTTGCCGCTCAGAGCCAGCCGGACTTTTTTCGCGAGATTGTGGAATTCTCCCGAGGTCGCTACGAAACCGACAAGGCGACCTACCACGTCCACGCCACGCTCGAGATGGTGCCAGGGACAGATCAGGTGACCGATGCCAAGGAATTGGAGCGGCTCTACTTGGAGCTTTGGGACGAAGTTCCGGAGGGGAAGGGCTTCACCAATCCGGGACGCCAAATTCTCCATTGCACCTTCGGTTCAGTGCTGACGGACGCCACATTTGGTCCGGCCTTGCATCAGTGTATTGCCGATAACGCCGGGCTCTTTCAAGACATCCTGGAGCTTCACTTTACCAAGCACCTCGATGCCTTAAAGAAGGGGATGGGATAAGGCGAAGCAGCGCGTTGGGGATTGCCTCACGCTACGAACTGGGTGATCTGTCCTCGGTTGCCCGGCTGCATTGCGGGCTAGGGCGCCACGCTCATAGTTTCTGCAACGCTGCTTCGGCGCATTGCTTCCCGTCAAACTGATGAAGTTTGAGCGAGACTTGCTTGGCGCGATCATGCAGGGAATCGCTTCGTAGTGCGGACAACACGCACTCGCTCAGGTCTTCAAAGTCATGACCTACACGGACGCCCGTGCCAGCGTCCAGGGCTCGTGCTGTATTGAAATATTGGTCGCATCCACTCGGGCAACAGACAAAGGGGACCCCGGCCTGGCTGCCTTCCATGAATCCCCCCATGCCCATGTGGCTGACAAAAACCCGGACTTGTCCTGAATTCAATAAGGTCGCCTGCGGAACGCTGTCCTGGAGGCGAATCAGGCCATCCATGTACTCAAGGTGTTGATCGCTTTCCGAGGAAGGTGGTGCACCAAAAGCCCGGTCGATGGCTTCTCGAAGCCGTTTTTGCTCGGAGATGCGGAGGGCAAAAAGCAGGTGAGGGGGATGCTCCATTTCTTTCTGCAAAGACTGAACGAGATGCCCGGTCGCCTGGGCGATTTCTTCCTCGTTTAATTTGGTTCCGGTCCCAAATCCAAGGTACACAATTCCTGATCCCGCCCGGCTTAACCACGTTTGAAGTTCTCCTTCGACCGGTATCCTTTTGTCGTGAGCATCATCAAGGGTGCCGACCACCGTTACCGACGGCGAAATCGGCGAGGACTCGTCGATGAAGGGAGCGATGCCACCTGCTACTAGACTTGGATACTTGCGCTGATAGCCAACATAACCTCCCGAGATGGGGGCGAGACCTCTCTTTTCCCGGCACTCATTGACGATGCCCTCCGCTTTTTTCCAGGCTCGCTTGGTCAGCCGAGTATCCAACCATTTCCAAAACTGATGCTTCCAGTGAACAAAAATATTCTTGGGTCGTTGGGAGCTATAGGTGCTGACATGCGGGAAGGTCGGAAGCGCCCGCGGCAGAGCCCACGTTTGCTCGGCCGGAAGATAGGTGGCCGGGTCGTACGGCATGGAGGAAAAGATGAGGAGTTTAGCCTTCGTTTTGATAGATTCGAAGGCATCACAGACGACGGCGGAAACCGAATGCATCGGGATGATCACGTCATAATCACCGCTGCCAATGAGTTTTCGCACCGGCTCATATAAGCCTTCATGCTCAGCCGTGATCATGTGGTTAATCGCCACGGCTTCGGGGAAAGGGTTTCTGAGGACCCGAAAAAAGGTGCGATACGACAGGGGATCGGTGATCGGCCGTTGGTTGATTTGATTGACCGTGGCCGTTTTGCCCGCTGAGACGCATTTAATCTGGGGGAAGTCTTGAACGAGGCTTTTCATTTTCGCGACGGCGGCGCCCTCTGGGGCAGCAATCGTAACGCGATGACCCGCTAAGGCGTAGACATGGCCGAGCTTGGCCGACGCGTAAACGTGGCTTGGCATATCGCAAGAAACAATCAGGACCTGGTAGTCTTTGCTTTCCATTTAACTCTGGAGAAACTGGTGGAGGGAGTGGCACTCCGTCAATCGAAGTCCCACCGTCATGCGAGCAGGGTTTAATCGACTCCCATGTTTTCAGTGCCTTTGTTCGGTAAGTGCTACGCTGGTGGGCCCGCTGGGATTTGAACCCA
>CAWUJC010000260.1:0-4830 GCA_963922355.1 uncultured bacterium
CCAACGCCAACGTGGGGCTGGCTCCCGTGAATCGGGGCCTCAACGAGAAACGAACCTTCCAGACGTATGTGATCGGGACAGACGCCGAAGGCCGCTTCGTCTTCACCAATGTCCAACCCAACGATGCCTACTACGTCTATGGGTGTCGCGACACGCTGCCCGAAGGCACCGTCACGCCCATCCAGAGCCAGTTGGCAGGTGCCACAGGTTCAACTTCAGAAGCGGGAGACTTGGAAGTGATTCCCGGCGTTCCGGTCTCGGGAAAACTAAGACTGACGGATGGGAAACCACTGCCGAAAAACGTTCGTTTGCTGCTCTCCTATGAAAAGGCATGGGACAGCCAATTACAGAGACTTGGCCCGGACGGTCGCTTCCACTTCTATGCCCTGCCCGGTGAGAGAGCTTCCTTCTCTGCCCGCATCCGCAACTATGTTTATGACAAGCCCAACAACGAGCGTTTTCCCAGCGGCCCGACCATCACGGTCGCGGAGAACCAGGGCGAAATTGAGATCCCTTTCCGCCCCAAATCCCAACCCCCAGGGAAAGGTTCCGGCTTTGCCCTCAACATCCAAACACCGGATGGCCAGCCAGCGAAAGGCGCCAAGGCCGTTATTGTTGCGCCTGGAGACACCGTCAACGCCACTTCCGAGCTGATCCTGACCGCCATTTCCGCTCAAAGCAGGGTGCGCTACGAAGCCTCCACTTCAGATGCAGAAGGACTACTCTACGCACGTGAACCGGAAGCCAAAGCAGGCCGGGAAGTGATTGTTCTTCACCCCAGCGGCTACCAGCGCATCGCTTTCGACCCGACCAACCCGGATATCCAACTGCAACCCTGGGGCAAGCTCGTTGGTGCGGCTCGGCTGGGAAAGAAGCCTTGGGCAGACGCTGAATTGCGCGTGTATTATGCTTCCGCTCATACGCCCGACCAAATCAGATTTACCTACCAAGTGACGGGTCAGACGGGCCAGCAGGGACTCTTCACCCTCGACCGGATGATGGGCGGATTTGCCAGACTTTCGATCCATCCGGAAATCACTTTCGGTCGGAACGAAGGCCGTAGCATCAACCTCGAAACCTTGGCGGGAGAAACCACCAAGATCACCATCGGCGGAACCGGAGCCACCGTCCGCGGTAAGGTGGAGATTCCAGGTGATCTCCTCCCTGAGATTGGCTGGAACCAAAGCCATTTTATGGTGCATAGCATCATCAAGGAAGCTCCGCCTCGCCCCATGCTCCATGGCCTTTCCGCCCGAGAAAAAAAGCAAAAGCAAGAGACCTACGAATTAGCCGCCGGCAAAGCCAGACTCAAAGCGGTAGGTTTCACCCCCAAGCTGAATCCAGACGGTCATTTTGTTCTGCGCGATGTGCCCCCTGGCAACTACAGCTTGCATCTCGTGCTTCATCGCTCGAATGAAGGCTCGATGCGATTTAGCCACGAGCCGCTGGCTTCGAGCAACTTGAACTTCGAGGTCCCGGCAGACACCGAGGACGTGGAACTTCCGCCGCTTCAACTCAAGATCATGCCGCGGCCCCCTCAAGTAGGAGACATGGCCCCCGCCTTTACGCTTCAAACCGTCAAAGGCAAGGAAATCGACAGCCTTGCCTTGCGAGGCAAACCCATTGTCGTCTACTTCTTCCACGGGATTGATCAATCTGACCAGGCACAACTAGGTCAGCTTCAGGAATTACTCACATCCTTGCCGGAGAAAGATCGCCCGACAGCCTTGGCTGTAATTTTACAGGGTGAAATCCCCGCCACGCTCCCAGATCAGTTAACGCTCTGGAACCTGGCCAAGCTAGACCTCCCTCAAAACCAGGCCATGAACCAAGCCTTCTGTGTTCGGAGCTATCCCCGTTATTTTATCCTCGATGGAAGCGGGCGTGTCTCCGCCAAAGGCAGCCAGATCAGAGAGCTGTTGACCGATTTAGCGTCCACGAAAACGGCCGCAAAATAAGGAGACGTAAGACCGTCAGGGACCATCTTCACCCCTCGATCCGCACCGCACAGGCTTTATAAGCGGGCTGGCGAGAATGGGGGTCGACTTCTGGATAGGTCAGCTGATTCGCCTTGGCATAATGCATCGGCACAAAGACTTGGCCGCACGCCACGGTGGGGGTAAGGAAAGCCGTTGCGTGAAGACGCCCCCGGCGCGAAACCACCTCAACTTGTTGAGAAGCCCTAATCCCGAGACGTCGCGCATCCGTCGGATTGATTTCGACGTAAGCCTTCTGTGGATAAAGCTTACGCAAAACTTTGGACTTCGAGGTGCGGGACTGGGTATGCCATTGCGAAGAAGTCCCGCGCCCCGTCAGGAGCAAGAGCGGATATTGCTCATCCGTCGGTTCGGGTAGGCCCCTCGGCACATCAAAGATGAACTTCGCCTTCTGGTTCTCGGAGTAAAACTTCCCGTCGGTAAAGAGGCGGCGTTCCTTGGCGGGATGCTCAAGATGACCATTGCGTAAAGCATCTGGTAAGGGCCATTGTATGCCGCCTTCGCGCTCTAGCGTATCGTAGCCATCGATACCCGTGATGTCGCAGGGCTGATCCCGCGAGACTTCCTTTAGTAAATCAAACACCGCTTCGGGCGAAGTCCACTTCTTAAACATCTCGCCGACACCCCAGCGTTGGGCCAAGAGCCGAAAGATGGAGAAATCAGCCAAGGCCTGCCCTGGAGCTTGGGCTACGCGTTTGACGAGTCCAATCCGCCGTTCGGAATTGATAAACGTGCCCTCCTTCTCGCCCCAACCGGCTGCGGGTAAAACCAAGTCCGCCATCTCGACTGTTTCGGTCGTCGTGTACATGTCTTGAACCACGAGAAAATCAAGTTTGTTGAGCAGAGCTTGAGCACGCTGTTGGTGCATCCAAGAATGAGCCGTATTCGTGGCAATGATCCACAGCCCTTTGATCTTACCCTCGCCAATGCCTTCCATGATCTGATCGTAGGCCCAGCTATTTTGATCCGGAATGTGGCGGACTGGAATATCCAAAACCCGCGCCACTTTTTGGCGGTCGGTCTCCGAAGTAAATTGATGGCCACCAAGCAACGTCGTCGTGTTGCTAAAGAGGCGCGACCCCATGGCATTGCACTGGCCGGTGATCGAATTCGCTCCGGTTCCCGGGCGGCCGATATTGCCCGTCATCAGGGCGAGATTGATGATCGCCTGCGCTGTGCGGGTGGCCTCATGGCTTTGGTTCACTCCCATCGTCCACCAGAAAGAGACGCGCTTCCCCTGCCCGATCAGGCCCGCCACTTCTCGCAAGTTCGCTTCTGGAATGCCAGTCAACGCCGCGACATGTTTCGGCGCATAGTCTTCCACGTGCTCCCGGAAAGCTTCGTAGCCTTCAGTGTTCTGGGCGATGAATGCTTCGTCCAAATAACCTTCTTTGATCAAGAGGTGCGCTAGGCCGTAGAGCAACACCAAGTCCGTCTTGGGTCGCAACGCCAGATGATGCGTCGCCGCCATCGCGGTTTCCGTGCGACGCGGATCGAGCACAATAATCTTGGGCGAATGCGGATTGCGCATCACCCGCTGCCACATGATCGGATGGGCAATACAGAGATTCGAGCCGACCAAAACAATGACGTCGGATTCTTCAAAATCACCGTAAGTGTAAGGTGGCGCATCAAAGCCAAAGGATTCCTTGTAGGCCGTTACCGCTGTGGCCATGCATTGGCGGGTGTTGCCGTCACCATGAATCATCCCCATGCCGAACTTGGCCAGAGCGCCGAGGAAGGCCATCTCCTCCGAAACAATCTGGCCCGTGCTCAAAAATGCCACCGACTCTGGGCCGTGGTACTGCTGAATCCGTTGAAAATTCTCCACAAACGCATCCAATGCCTGGGGCCAATCCACCGGTCGAAGCTGGCCCGTCGCGTCCCGCAACAAGGGCGTGGTTGCACGGTCCGTTGCTTGGAGTGGTGTCAGCGCCTCCCATCCCTTTGGACAGGCCATACCCAGATTAACAGGATAGTTTGGATCCGGCGTTACATTAACAGCTTGGCCATCGCGCAAATGGACCCGCAGGTTGCAACCCGTCGCGCAAAAGCCACACACCATCCGGGCTTCGCCATCCGGCGACAAACGCTGAGGCACCTGCCCCAAGCCAAACGCCGCCGGGCTCTGCACCAAATCCGCCGTGAGGGGACCGGAGCGCGCGTGGAGCAGATTACTTTCTGCTCCGGAAACCATCATGCCTTAATCCCCCCGGGCATCTTCAACGCCACGACGGCCCGGAAGAAAAGATAGCGTTCTGCCAACTCACCCAACACACAGGCGATGGCCCCGCTGAGGGCAAGACCGGCGAAAGGGAAGGCGGTAGGAGCTGACATACTGAAGAATACCAGAGGTAACACAACACCCCCGACCAAGCCAAAAGCAAAACGCAACCCAAGCGCGGTTTGCAACGGCCCCAGCATGAGCCGCGCACTGTGTTGATCCATGGACCATTCGCTTGCTTGCGCATGGCGCAGATAGAACGCTTCTGCACCTAACTTGAGTACGGCAACGCCAAGCACCCCGCCCGCCAACCACGGCAACAGCAATGTACTTCCAGAAAAAACCGCTAACCCCCAAGTGATGGCTAAGCCCAAAAGCAACGTCGTGCCCAAAAATTTTCCAGCACTCAGCTTGAGACGCCAGAAAGGTCGCCGCGTGTCTTCGTAAATCTTGACCGAGCACCAAACACCAAGGAGACCCAACACCACCGTCGCTAGGCTGATACTTGGAGCCAACGTTCTGGAAATCGCCGCGAGCTGACTTGGAACCGGATACCCCCCCGCCACCAGAAGCGCAGGCCCGCAAACCATCACGACCAAGAGCATTGCC
>CAWUJC010000261.1:0-4818 GCA_963922355.1 uncultured bacterium
TCTCCCTTTCCGCACAAACCAGCTCTTCTAAGAAAAAGGAGTTCCGCGGCGTCTGGGTCACGACGGTGTGGAACATCAACTTTCCCAGCAAAGCGGGCATCAGCGCCAGCGCCCAGAAGAAGCAGCTCCGCCAGATCGTTGACCGCTGCGCTCAGCTTGGCCTCAACGCTATCCTCTTCCAAGTGCGCCCGGAAGGCGACGCCGCCTACGCCTCTAAGCTCGAACCCTGGACCCACTGGCTCAGCGGCAAGCAAGGGAAGAGCCCGGGCTACGATCCGCTCGAGTACCTGATCAGCATCGCCAAGCCCAAGGGTATTGAAATCCACGCCTGGATGAACCCCTACCGTGCGGCTTCGTCGTCCCGCCGTCCGCCAATCAGCTCCAAACACCCGGCCAAGCGCTACCCGCAGCATGCCCACACCGTGCGGGGGCAGAAGATCATGGACCCGAGCAGCGTCGCAGTGCAGGACCACATCGTCAAGGTGGTGGAGGACGTGATCGACCGTTACGATGTGGCTGGCATCCACTTTGACGACTACTTCTACCCCTACCCGAAGGCGGGCAAGAAATCGAACCTGAGCTTCGACGACAAGGCCTACCAGCGCTACACCTCCGCCGGGGGCAGCCTGGACAAAGAGGAGTGGCGACGCGAGAACGTCAATCAGCTGATCGAGAAGGTGTACAAAGCGGTGAAAGCCAAGGACTCGAAGCTGCTCTTCGGCGTCAGCCCCTTCGGCATCGCCAAGCCGGGCATCCCGCAGGGCACCACCGCCCAGCTCGACTATTTCAACCACTGCTTCGCCGATCCGCTCGACTGGCTCCGTGGCGGGTACATCGACTACCTGGCACCTCAGCTCTACTGGCCCGACAAGGGGGAGCAAAGCTTCAGCCTCCTCCTCAAGTGGTGGCGCGGTAAAGAGGCCAACCCCAAGGGCATCCCGATTTACCCCGGCGTTGCCATTGATCGGATGAAGAGCCACAAGTGGCCCGTCTCGGAAATCGCCCTGCAATTTGAGCTGATGGAGTCGATCAAACCCGAGGTGGGCGGCGGCTACATCCTCTGGAACTACCGCTCGCTCGGCATCGATGAAAAGGGCGTGAACCAGGTCATCCGGAAATTCAGCCGAAAATAGCGGCGTTTTATCCTTGCGCCACCCGGGCGAGCTTGCTAATCGTATCGGCTCGCAAAAAACCGGCTTGGCGCCAGCGCCAGCCGTCTCAGACTAGCCCTTCCGAACGTGGCGCTGAGTTGCATCACCCCCAACATCCTTTCCAAAACATGAAAGCCGATCTCCATCCCAAGCTGAACAACGTCGTCTTTGTCGACATGGCCACCGGTACGGAATTCCCGACCAAGTCCACCATGACCTCTGATAAGACCAAGGTCATCAACGACGAAGAATACTACGTCGTCTCCTGCTCGGTCACCAGCGATTCGCACCCCGCCTACACCGGCGAGCAGCGCCTGGTCGATACCGCCGGCCGCATCGACAAGTTCAAGCAGCGCTACGGCTCCCTCAAGGCCCGTGGCAAGAAGAAGGGCAAGTAAGCCCCTCTCCTACCCTTTCAGAAAAGGCGGTACTCCGGTGCCGCCTTTTTTGTGTCTACCAAAGCTTGTTGTAGACCAGCGCAAAGGTGAAAGAGAAAAGCAGGGCAAACAGAGTCGCGTACAAGCCAAGCTTGAGAGCATCAATCCAGTAGCGAAGCCCATAGGTTTTCGGCGCCTCCTGATTCTCAGCCTTGGAATAAAAAGTGACAAAGGTGATGGCACAAAAGAGCGTCACGTAGCCTCGGATCTGGCCGTCAATTTCGGTCCATCCCAGGAGCCGCAGAGCAACGGCGATCAGCAACAGCGACGGGACGATAAATACCAGGTAGCGTCCAATCCGATTCCAGTAGATCGGAGCCGCTGGCTCTGCCTCGGCTTGTAGAACAGGCATGCCACACGTTAACGAATCTGGAGCCAGGTGCCCAGCGGTTTCGGTCGATGCACTTCCTTGTCCACCCTCATAAGCATTTTTAGAGAAGATCGATGATAATAGTTCTGATTAAGACCATCGAGACCACAAAGTTCAAAATGAAGGTACCAATGGTCGCAAATACAAATATTACAATCTTGCTTAGTTTCGATACTTTTTCATCTTTCCCTTTCGATTTCCAATCAATCGCAAAAAAGCCACCAGCAAAAGGGGTGATAACTAACATCAGGGAAGACAATAAAGCCGCTACCGTTGCTGTTTGTCCCAACACCATGTAACGGTCTTCCGTCCAATCATAAGCTCGAAAAGATAAGCAATAAATTATACATAAGACTGTGGGTGAGATAGCGACTAAACAGAGCAAGACCTTTAAAGATTTTCCGTCTAGTTCCAGCGATTCTGTACTTTGCATCAAACTCTTCCTGTTAGCGTCGCAAGTAGAAAGATCAGCACGGCGATCAACACTAGATTAAACAAGATCAATCCTAGAACCAGGATGATGCTCCAAATTACCTTAGAGTGCGTGTAGCGGCCGATCTCCAGCCCCGCCCAGATTCCGCCGTAAAGTGAACACACTGGAATTAGGTACACGCTCACCACGGTTAAGAGGTGATTCCGGAGTATTCCCCCACTCAAAAAGCTTAAGGGCGGAAAAAACACAATGAAAAGGAACAGCCACCAGCCGAAATCGGTCGATAGTTTAGCGCTGGGCTGAGACCCGTTCATGCACGGATTGGACGTTCACGAACGAGGGGTATCTTCAAACTTACGCCCCGGCGCGGTTGACGGCGCTGGCGACAGCTTTGAGCGAAGCAAGCTCGATCGAGGTATCGACTCCGGCACCGTAGACCGATGCCTTGCCCGACGTTTTCACCTCGATGTAACAGGCAGCGGTGGCTTTCGCGCCGCGGCCCAGCGAGTGTTCGCTGTAGCTCATGAACTCGAAGTGCCCGTGCCCGGCTTCGCGTAAGGCGTGGACGAAGGCGTCAATCGGTCCGTTACCCACGCCGACGATCTGCTTGGCTTCGCCGGAGATGACCACGTCGGCGGTCACGCGGACGCCGCCTTCGATCGTGTCGCTTTCGGCACTGATCACTTCCACCGGCTCTTTGTTCTCCAAGTACTCGTTGAGGAAGAGTTCGTGGATGCGGTCGGGCGAAAGCTCCTTGCCTTCTTTGTCGGCCACGCGATTGACCATCTGGCCAATCTCACGATGCATCGCCTTGGGTAATTGATAGCCAAATTCCTGCTCGAGAATCCAGGCAACCCCGCCCTTCCCGCTTTGGCTGTTGATGCGGATAATCGCGCGATAGTTGCGACCGAGGTCGGCGGGATCGACCGGCAAGTACGGCACCTCGTAGAGCGCGTCGTCGGGCTGCTCCTTCTGGATTTTAAGGCCCTTGTTGATTGCATCCTGGTGCGAGCCGCTGAAGGCAGTGAAGACCAAGTCGCCGCCGTAGGGTGAGCGCGGGTGCACCTCCATGCGCGTCGTACGCTCGTAGATATCGCGAACCTCATTGAGGCCGGAGAAGTCCAAGCCGGGATCAACGCCTTGGGTGTACATGTTCAAAGCCACCGTGACGATGTCGAGATTGCCGGTGCGCTCGCCGTTGCCGAAGAGCGTGCCTTCCACGCGATCGGCGCCCGCCATGAGGCCAAGTTCGGTCGCGGCGATGCCGGTCCCGCGGTCGTTGTGGGTGTGCAAGCTGATGAGCACCTTGTCGCGATTCTTCACCTTCCGGCCAAACCACTCGATTTGATCAGCGTGGATGTTGGGTGTGTAGACCTCGACCGTGGCGGGCAAGTTCAAGATGAGCTTGTTCTCCACCGTGGGCTGCCAGACGTCCATCACTGCTTCGCAGATTTCCACGGCAAAGGCGGTTTCGGTCTGGCTGAAGCTCTCGGGCGAGTACTCCATCATCACCCGGGTGCCCTCGGCTTCGAATTCGTTGGCCCGTTGGCGGATCAACTCCGCCCCTTTCACGGCCAAGGCAACCGTCGCCGCCTGATCGTTCTGGAACACGACGCGGCGCTGGAGCGGCGAGGTGCTGTTGTAGAGGTGCACGATGGCCGACTTGGCGCCACGGATGCTTTCAAAGGTACGGTTGATCAAGTCTTCCCGGCTTTGGACGAGGGTCTGGATGGTCACGTCGTCCGGGATGCGGCCCTCTTCAATCAAGCGACGCATGAAGTCGAACTCGATCTGGGAGGCGGAAGGGAAGCCGACCTCGATCTGCTTGAAGCCGATTTGCACGAGCATCTCAAACATCTCGAGCTTCTCCTCCACACTCATGGGGACGGGAAGCGCCTGGTTGCCGTCGCGGAGATCAACCGAGCACCAGATGGGCGCCTGGTCGATGACACGATCCGGCCACTGGCGGTCGGGCAAGTCAACGCGAGGGAAAGGTTGGTATTTGGTGATGGGAGGTTTCTGCATGTCGGTAGGAAAATTTAAGGGGGAAAATAGTTATGGAGGATATCGGCGAATGCTCAAGCACTCCGCCGAGGGAAAAAAGGAGGGCCTTCCAGAAGGGCAGCTGCCCCGCTTAAGCACGTGGAGCGGGGGAAGGGTAACTCAATGACGCAGATTCAGTCAGCCTCGGCACTCCACGCCCGGAAGGCCCGGGCGCAGTCGTAGGTCTAGGAGCAGAAGCTGTGCTGTCATTCTTCCTATTAACGAACGGATTTCGCCTTCTGTCAATCGGATTGCAGGCTGGCCATGTGAGTGGTCACGCGTAGGGTGACAGCATGAAGTCTCTCCTGCCCCTCCTCGCCCTCTGCTTTTGCCTCGCCCTCTCGCTCTCTGCCCAAACGCAGACGGAGCTAAATTTCCAGGCCA
>CAWUJC010000262.1:0-4807 GCA_963922355.1 uncultured bacterium
GCGCATGGATACTCGGAAACACTTGGGTGAGTGACGAGATGACCAGCAGGTTGTGGTCGACAAAGAATTTATCCTGCGTGGACTGAGGCGGCACGTAATAGCCGTAGTACCAGTTGCGAAAGCCCGCGTTGCGAAACTCAAGCATCATGGTCGTGCTCACCATTAGCATGGTGACCACGATACCCGCCACGATCATCAAGCGCTTGTACTGCTGACGCGGCAGCGAGAAGCCGTAGGCAATCAGGAACGTCACGAGGAAAGAGGCCAGCATGTTACGCGTCCCGCTCGTAAAGCCGTAAAAGAGCGTGAAGCCGAAGCAAAGCGTCACGGCCAAGAGCTGCCACTTTTGATACTGCCTGAACTTGGCGTAAACGACGCCAGCAATGGCCGGCACCACGAACATCAGCAGACGCAATTCGTAGAGCAAAGAACTCCAATTCCCAAACCGACCTCGTCCCCAGGGCTGACTGAAGCGCGGCGCCATCATGCGATCAATCGCGTACATCAGGTCAAACTGAACCGCCAAAAAGATATTCATGAAGCCAACGCCGAAACAAATTAGCAAGAGCAGCATGATCATGTTCGGGCTGATCGAGCGCTGAAAAAGTTCAAACTCAATGGGCTTCTTCCCGCCCAAGAAATGGCGCCCCAGCACAATGCCAGCAAAGCCCCAGAGCGACGAAGCTATCCCCGCATTTACGCTGGAGGTGAGGATCATGGTGTTGAATTCATCCTGGTTAAAGAGGAACTCAAAGAAGACCAGGAAGTAGAGTGAAGCCAGCGCCATCAAATCCGCGCGGATTAGGTTCCGCCAACCCAGCATGATGTCGAACGCAACGCTCGCCGCGAGACCAATGCCGACGCCGATGGCGGCATAGCGAGCGACTTCGGACGGCAGGCCATTGGGGAGACTGCTCGCCGTCAGAAAAAAGCAGATAAGACAAACCGCCGTCCCCCCCCAAGTCGCATGCGGAGCGACAGGATCCGCGTCGGGCAAGGTTTCCTCAAGCAAAGGAGGCGGTGGCTCAGGCTTCGGGTAGACCGGACGCCCTACCCTGGGAGGGGCCACCGTCGCGCCTGAAGAACTCATGCCGGTATCATCCCCTCTTCGTGGCCCTTGGCCAAGCAAAGACGGCTCCAATCGAGCACCGCGTCGGTTGGCTGCGTCCAGCCGTAATCTCCTGTCACGCGAACGGGATTTTGCTGCCACCAGCGCAGTTCTTCGATTAGGGCCTCGACATCACCAAAGGGAACAATTGAGCCATTCTCACGATGGACGATGAGATCACCCGCCCCTACCCGGTCCGACACGATGCAAGGCAAGCCACTGCTCAGCGCCTGCACCACCACGAGGCCAAAAGCTTCTTCCACCGAAGGAAGCACCAAAACGGAACTCTGCCGCATCCAAATGGCCAGCGTGCCTTGCCCAACCGGCCCCGTCTGTTCGACGCAGCATCGAGGACGAAACGCTTGCAAGAATGGTTGAGCTTCAGGCAAGACATGACCAGCCAGCTTCACGTTCCAATCCGGCTCCGACGCTTGTTCTAGTGCCGTGAAAAGATAACGCAGCCCCTTGCGAAGACAGAGCGTCCCGGCAAAAAGAACCTGGAACGCGTCTGGCGCTTGCGGCGCGCGATAAAATATTTCGCCGTCCGCGCCGTAGGGGACGACGCCAATTTTTTCAGCCTCAACGCCGCTTTCGATTAACTGGCGCTTCACCACCTGCGAAGCCGCCAAGTGAAAATCCGCCCACTCGTACTCTTGCTGCCGCAACGTGGCGGCTGCTTCGTCGGGGTCATGGGAAGCGCTTGGCGCCTGGAGCCCAGCGGCTCGAAACTCTTCCGCCACCAAGCGCTCCTGAATCGCCACGGGCCCCGACGCGTGATTGAGCACCGTTTTGATTCCCCGGCTCTTGGCGGCAGCGAACGTCGCAGCGCACTGCCCGGGCAAGCCGTGCAGGAAGTCTGTTCGCTCCAAGCTAGCCACCTGCTTAGCCGCCCAGTCATCGAATTGCTGATCTTGCCAGGCGAACAATTCGCGCTGCACCGAAGCCGCCCAACGTGGTGCCAACTTGAGCAACCCGTAGGTGGCCAATGTGGGCCCAGCCTTCGAGCGGATCGGCATCCCGGAAGACTCCGCCAGTTTCCAACGGGGGTAGCCAGAGAGATAAGCCGATAACGCTCCACGGCTGTTGAGTTCCAACGCCAGATCATAAACATGACAAGGATTGGTTGCCGCGAACGCCACTTCAACGTCTTGGTCTTTCGACCCGCCATTCGACAAACGTTCCTGAGCCGGCACCTCCACCCGCATCCGCCGTTGCCGCCGTCGCCAGGCGGATTCTGTCCGCAAGGGTTGGCGGACGGTGAGCATCCAGCCCCAATAGGTTGGCCAGGAGAGCGGACGGCGTTTCTTCAGGTTCGGCAAGAAGGCCTTCGCCAGCCAGCCCCACCAGACAGGTTCGGTTTTCCAGATGGGCCAGCCGAGGCGCCGAGCAAACAGCAATTGAGTCAACGAGCGAAACTTAGAAACCGCCACAACATAAGGAAAGGGACAAAATTTCCAGAGGCTGAGTTGCTCGTTCAGCGCCTGATAGCGATGCGTGCGTACTTCGTTGCGGTTCAGTTTGGTAAAATGGTGGCGTACCAAGGGCTGGGGTACTTGAAGCACATCCCAGCCAGCGGCAAGCAAACGTAGCGTCACGTCCGGCTCGTTGTAGACGTGCCAGTAATCGACCGAAAGCCCGCCCGTTTCCCGCACCGCGCGAGCGCGCATGACGGCGCTCGAATCACTGTAGCGCGCGCACCAAAGCGCCGGACCGAAGTCCTCCTGTTCCAGCGTTTCCGGATACTCATCCGTGCGTTGTAGGAGTGAGAGAATGCCTAAATTTGGATGCCGCACAAAGTAAGGTCGCACCTGCGCCAGCGTGTCTTTCTCCAACGGGTAGCTGTCATCATCCAGACAAAGCAGCAGATCACAGCCATGCGCCTGGAGGATGTGGTGGCGAGCTTTGATGTTCCCCAATGCCGGGTTGAACTCGACTAGATGGACCTCAGGATAATGCTCGCGCACCCAATCGCCCGTGCCATCGACGCAACCATCCGCCGCCACCCAGATTTCCTGGGGCGCTGGATCGAGCGTTGAAACCTTGGCTAAGGTGCGCTCCAGTTCTGGCAACCGGTTATGCGTCGCAATGGAGACCGCGACCGTCAAAGATTCGGCATTGGCTGAGGTGGCGCGTTCCATGATGAAAAAGGTCTTCCCAGACTTAGCCCTAACGCGCCCGCCGGGCCAGCTTCTCCGCCCCAACGAACCCCAACGTGCGATACGCCATGCGGTACTTCAGTGGTGCCGCGGGTCCCTTGACCAGCCAGAAGCCATGCGCTTGGCGCTCCTTCGCGTAGGCGCTCGCTTTTTCCACCTCATCGCGCGCCAGCGTGCGGGCCATTTCAAAGAAAGCTTGGCCCGCTGCCTGGGCGTAAGCCTCCTTCCATTTCCCCTGCTCCTGTAGCCACGCGATCATCTCGTCCATCAGCTTCGTGCGGGTTTCAATGACGGCAGACGGATCCTTCCGGCAAAGCGTCCCTTCCGACCACAGGCGATAGACCGTCCCAGCATGACGGGTGAAGCGATACTCTCCGCCACTTTGGAAAAGGCGCAGGTAACATTCAAAGTCCTGGCACGAGGGTTGATCCTCATTCCAGCCACCCAGTTGGAGAAAAGCTTTCCGATTCCAAAGCACGCCGCTGGTCTGCGGCAAGGTCCAGCGCAACCATTGTTCGGCAAAGTCCAGCTCCGGCCGCCACGGGCTTAGAACCGGCTCGCTCACCTCGCCATCGACCCAACGTTCTTCGAGCACCGGACCAATCAAGGCGGCCAGCGGAGGGCCACTCGTTCCTTCTAAGAGCCGACCTTCGTGCAACTGCTGCTCGACTTTGCCCGGGAGCAGATAGTCATCCGCATCCAAAAAAAGCACCCAATCCCCCTTAGCTGCTTGCAAGGCAGCGTTGCGACTCGGGTTGGCCCCTCCCTGTCGTTGAGAGAGCAGGATAATGCGGTCGCCAAACTCAGCCAGAATATGAGGCGTCTGGTCGGTCGAGCCATCGTCTACGACAATCACCTCGTGCAGCGGCCACGTTTGCCTCAAGGCGCTCTCCACCGCTTGGCGAACGAAACGCTCGGCGTTGTGCGCCGGCACGCAGATGCTAACCAGGGGGCCGAGTTGGGACATGCCTCAAAGTAAGCGATTCACTGGCAGCGGGAAGCGGAAATTTTCCAACTTCTAGCCTTGCCGTTAACTAACAAAGATTTAAGGTGCGTTCTGCTTAGCATCTACTAGGATCACGAACATGTTGTTGCCCCGCACGTTGCGCCACTTTTCCATCACCCCTAACCAGCTCACCAGGGTTGGCAGCCACGTCCGCGCCTGCGGCCTGGGCTTGGCTGTGCTCACCTGGGCAACACCGGGGTCTGTTTTCGCCCAAGCGGAAGGTGAGGATTACCCGCCGCTGCTCAAGACCTCTCGCTCGATCACGCAAGCCATTCCGCTCAGCACCTACTTCCTGGGTGACCAAGATGCCGCGGTAAAAGAGATCCGCATGCAGTGGGATCGCAACCAGGGTACCGGTGATCTGGGCGACGACATTCTCAGCTTCCGCTTCGAAGACGCGAAGAATAATCCGACCCTCGGCCTTTTGCGCTCCCAGTTCTGGATTTCCGCCCTCTCCAGCGCCTTTGCCTGGCAAGAACCTTGGAGCCGCGCCCGTTGGACGGTCAGCGAAATACCGGAAGTAGACGGCACCGCGGT
>CAWUJC010000263.1:0-4790 GCA_963922355.1 uncultured bacterium
TTCCGGATCCAAGATCCCAAGCAAAGAACCCAAGGTCGCCGCCGTGCAATCCGTGTCGTAGCCACAGTTCGTGGCCAAGCAAAGGGAGCGGCCGAAGTCGCCTTCACCCGCCAACCAGCCCAGAATGGTGAAGCCCACATTGCACGCCACATCCGTGAAATTCCCGGTCGCAAAACGATGGATCAAGCCATCGCGTACTCCCGAGACGGACCTACCTTGCCCGCACTGGTCCTGGACATACGCCACGGCCTGCCGAACGCGACTACCCTCCGGCAGGGGCTGCAACGCGATCGCCAAAAGGGTTTCGGGATCGCGCTCGACAAAGGCAGCTGCTTGCAGGCGACTGAGAAACACCTCGGCCCAGATGCCATCGCCCCAATGGTCCACCGCCGCATCCTGATAAGCAAAAGCCCCCGCGCGTTCAGGATCGCCCGGTGCCAAGCAGGCCCAAATCTCACTGCGAATGGCCGCGCCCATGCACTCGCCAAACCAGTTATCCGTCGCCCCGATCGCCGCGCCACGGTACCCCTGCGCGATGTTGCGCAGGCAGACGCCGTACTCATCCCAGGGAAATTCGACGTGCTGCTGCCACGCTTGGGCAAGCAAGTCCGAGCTGACTGGCTCCGTCGGATGGTTCTCCAAGTGGCACAACCAAAGGAGCTGTAAATCCAAGTCGTCATTGGCGACGGGCTCCGTTGGCACCGGCTCATAGAAATCCAATTCAAAGGGCCCAAGTCGCCCTTCCAGCGGCATTCCCAGAGTTCCGCCGATGGCTTTACCCAGCCAACAGCCCTTCATTTTTTTCAGATATTCCGTGTTGTCCATCATCATGTGTCTTCCTCGTCACGTTCCAGGTTGGTCAGTAGATTGGTCTGGAGGTGTTCCGGCAATGTCGCCCGCCGGGCATACGGCCCTAGAGCTTCAATCGCCTCCTCCGTGCCGTCACAATCTTGAAATAAAACGCCCGCATCCGGATGCGACGGAAAGTTCACCTGCGGGAACTGCCGCCACTCACCATCCCGCAGCGGGAACTCGTAACCGTCCTCACGCAGGGTCCTCTGCAAGAGCGCTCGCTGCTCTTCCAAGGCTTCCTGATACCACGGATTACCGGCCAAGTTCTCGGCGTCGCCCTGCTCCCTCGTCCGATCAAACAAGTACTCTTTCTCATCCGGGGCGGAATAGACGTACTTCCAGCGCGGGCCGGCCGACATGTAGAGCCCGTAGCGACCCTGCTGAAATTGGCTGATCACGTGATCCCGAGGACAGGCACCGTTCATCACCTCCAAGAGAGAGTGCCCATGCGCATAGGGTTTGGGCTGGTTACTATTCGCCGCCTGCAAAAACGTCGGGAAGAGATCAAGCAGGCTCGCCGGGTCTTCGCAGACCTGCCCGGCGGGCACCTGACCCGGCCACCGCAGAAGGAGCGGCACGCGGCAGGAGGCATCGTGCATGCCACGTTTGCCGTAGCAGCCAAAGTCGCCCAGGTACTCGCCGTGATCGGCGCTAAAGACAATCAGCGTGTTGTCGGCTTCTTCTCCCAGCGCCTCCAGGATGCGCCCGAGGTGGTAATCCAGGTGAGAAATGCACGCGTAGTACGCCGCCTTGGTCGTGCGGGCAAGGAAACCATCGTACCCGGCATCCTTGTACTTGTAGCGATTCTGCACCCGATTCCAGTAGGTCAGCGTATCTTCGGCACCTTCCAGGTGGGCCGGGGCGGCCATCTCCGCAGTGCGATACAGGCGATACCAGGGGAAGGGCGTCTCAAAAGGCGGGTGCGGTTTGATGAAACTCGTCCAGAGAAAGAAAGGGCGGTCGGTATCCCGACGCTTGAGGAAGTCAATTGCACGGTCCGCCGTCCACGCCGTGGTGTGCATCTCATCTGGCACCTGCGAGACCTGCGGCACATAGTAATACTCGCTCCGCGCCCCCAGTGCATCCTTCGCGTAGCCGTAACCATTCTGTTCCAGATGCTCGTGGTAATCGTCGATGCCGGCCCCTTCCTCATGGAAGTCGCGCGACTCGAATCCCCACAGACGCCGCGCCTCGGGGGTGAAGTGCATCTTGCTTACGCCGTGCGTTTGGTAACCTTCTTGGTTCAAGGCTTCCATCATCGAGGCGGCCTGGATTTCTTGTCCGTCGTTATCGAAAACACCGGTCAGGTGGCAAGGCAGCCCCGTGGTCAAACAAGCTCGAGCCGAAACGCAAACCGGCGATGGCGTGTAAGCCGAGGTAAAGGCCGTCCCTTCCGTGACGAGGCGGTCGAGCGCCGGTGTGCGGATCACGGAATTCCCCAACGCACCGACCGTGTCGAAACGCTGCTGATCCGAAAAAAGAAAGAGGATATTGGGTTGTCGAGGCACAGTTCTCTCCTGCGCGTCTAGGATGGCTAGACGCTTAGTTGAGGATGGATGAAAGGGAAAAGGAGGCGCCGACTACTGCGCTTTCTTCATCGAGAAATTTTTGAACTCAAACGTCGCGCCCTTGGCAATCTCCTTCTGGTTCCAGAAGAATTGCAGCTTGTTGGAGAGGTTGACGTCAAAGTCGAACTCAACCGTGCGCGTATTCCAGGCATCCCAACACTGGCCCCAATCCGAAGCCGGGGCCGGATTGCCTTTGTTGTCTTTCTTGCCGCTCGCGTCCGGCTGCGGAACCGTCACGATCAAGGCGGAGGAAGGCTTGGCCCGCACCTCAAAGCTGAAGATGTAGGTCTCCCCTTCTTCCAAACCAGGGGGAAGCGTGATTTCCACCACCGCCATCGGCTTTCCACTCGCCTGGCCAAGATTCACAACGTAAATCCCGTCGACCCACTCGGGTTGGTTCTCGGCATACGGCGGGAACCAGAACTTCATGTCGGGATCACCGCCGAAGAGGTTGGGGCTGGAGGCTTCTTCTTCCGCCGCAGCCGGGAGGCAAACGGTGAAAAGCGCAAGGACGAGGGGGAGAATTTTCTTCATGATAGTTATACGGATCAAAGGTAAGGAACTGCTTGTTTCGTGAACATAAACTACGGTATTTGTCGTCAAAGCGCGAGATCGCAATGCGTAAATCGCACGACAATATGCGTGCCTGAGATTTAATTGCGAACCAAGGCCGTGTCGCTGAGCTTAACTCGCCACAAGCCCCAGCCCTTGGTTGCGACGTAGAGCCAGCGATCCGGACCATCCGTCACGACGCGGGATTTAACCGGGAAGGGAAACCCGAAGTTACTCGTGATGTCCTTCCAGGTAACCTTCCCACTCGGCAAGATGGTGCCTTCGAACATGCCGTAGCCCTTGCTGGTCTCCCAATGGGTAGGCGCCACATAGACTTTGTTGCCATGCCCAACCAAGCCGCGGACGTAGAAGCGGTTCTCATCCTCCCGATACCAGACCGGACTGCGCAGACCCTTCACGTCATCAAAAGCGTAAATCTGCTGCCAGTTCTTTCCGCCATCGTTGGAATAGTCCACCGTGGCGTGTCCGTCCCCGTCATCCATGATCATGGCAATCTGCGTCACGCCGTTGTGATCCCAGACATCCATCTGGGTGCGTTTCTCACTTTGGCGCACAGGTTCCCAATTCCATTCGCCGGGCTTGGTTTCGGTCACTTTATAGAGCGTGTTCTCGGCTGCCGCCCAGAGGACACCCTTCTCGTTTGGATCGACAACCATGCCCTTGCCCTTGTCGTTAATCACCCGGGGCCCGCCCTTCATTTTATAGGCGCGCGATTTCTTGCCCTCGGACTTCACAAAGGCCTCGATGTCATCAATCACATACGTGCCAGCCCCCTTCGTTCCGATGAAGACACGCTTCGGCTGATGGGGGTCCTGGACAATCTGTTCGTAGAGTTTGTTGGGCAGATTGCCGATGCGCTGCTCGCCCCCGCCCACTTTCATCCACTTATCTTGGGGGCTTTTTTTCTCCAGCCGTTTGGCCCAAAGCTCACCACGATCCGAGTCCGCACCGAAGCCGCTCGAGATGTGCGTCAGCACCAAAGGCGGGTTTAGGCTGTCGAGAATCTCAACCGAATTGCTTCTCGGTTTCTTGATGCCAATCGTCCAGGACTTGCCGTGATCGTAGCTTTCCTTGACGGCGTTATCCGCATTGCTCTGCACCACGTAATTCCCTAAGGCTCCGCCATCGAAGACAAAGGTGCATTGCGCCCCGCGCGTCCGGTAGAAACGTTCACCGTCCAATTCGCGCACAAACTCGGTGTAGATCGATTCCCAGGCCTGGTCCAAATCGCGGGCATCGGCCTTGGCTTTAAACAAAGTCTGGTCGCCCGTGGTGTAGATGTAAGGCTGTCCCCAGCTCTCCGGCGTGTGGGCCCAGGCCAGCGGGCGCGTGCTGTACTTCTCCCAGCCGAAGTCAAACTTGGCGCCCACGCCGTTGTTATCGTAGTAGAGGATGCGTTCCCATTTCGGTTTCCCCGGCTCGCCGTTCTTCCAAGGAACAGAAACCTGATATAAACCGCCACGCGACGGCCAAGGTGCTGTCAGGATTTTGTGTTCGCGCGAAGTGGAGCGCGGGTCCGTCTCTGGATGCCAAAAGCCCATCGGGTTGCGATCCGGTGATTTTGGTGCGCCTTGGCTCAAATCAAACCAGGTGCCCGGCTGCTGGGTCGGCATCGCAAACAAAGCCGTGTCGATACGCTGGGCATCATGGCTTTGCGTCCAACGCTGAAGCCCTTTTCCCTTGGAGGCGACTTGGAAGGTGGCATAGACCGCCTGCCCATCGGGGCTGATGCTCAGCCCCCAGCAATCGCCCGTCTCGGCCGGTGAATCCAACTTGGCCCACGTCTTCCCACCGTCT
>CAWUJC010000264.1:0-4785 GCA_963922355.1 uncultured bacterium
AAGCCAGAGCCACCGCCGGCGCGTCCAGACTCAACAGCTGGATCCACTGCCACCAGAGGATGCGCTCCGGCTCGTGCACCTCTCTCTTTCCCCGCTCAGGCTCCATCCCCGAATGATGACACAGACCAGCTAAAAAGGAACAGTCTGGGATGCTAGAGGTTGTCCGAAAACTCCCATCACAAAAAACCGCCGATGATCTCATCGACGGTTCTCTGTTCGCTGAACGTAAATGGCTACGTAAGACCAATTCAGCCGGCTTTAGCCCGCCTCGGCAGGTTCGACCAGCGAGACGGCGTTGCGCTGCTCGGCTTGCGGAACGGCACTCGTACGCAGCCGCTCAAGCAACTTGCGCAGCACCTCAGCACGGTCAAACTGCATGGCGTATTCGCGAGCCCGGGTGGCCAAAGCCTGCTTTTCTTCCACGCTCATCCGCGCAGCTTCATTGATGCGATCGCGCAAATCGGTCACGTGGCCAGCCTCATGCTCCAGGCAATGCCCGCCGGTTGCTTCCGGGATGCCCCCCGTGCGGGTAGTGATCACCGGGCCAAGCCCGCCCGCCAGCATCTTTTCCGCCACGGCAATGCCGAAGGTCTCGGTAAATTCCGGGCGAGGCTTACTCGGGAAAACGTAGACGCTGCAGGCGTGCATGAGCAGGCCTTTTTCGTCGTCGCTCACATCGTCGAAGAAGAGGATGTTGGGATCGCCCGCCGCCATCTCCTTCAATTCCGGCAGGGCAATACCGGTGCCGCAGATCACGAGTGGCTGTTGGCCGTAGACATCGCTGTGCCAGTAAGCTTCGATGAGATCATCCACGCCCTTGGCCTTCACCACGCGCGACAGGAAGAGGAGGAAGTTGTCCTTGGTCAGACCACGCTTGGTCAGAGCGGCCTGGACGTCATCCGGTCGGTCCTCGATGCTGGTGTAGAGGCTGGTATCAATCGCCGGGTAGCTGATCCCCACTTCATCTTCCAAGCGCGGGGCAAAGTTAGTCCCGAGAGCTTCGTCCACTTGGCGACCCGATTCGACGATGAGCTCCTTGGTGTAGGCGCTTACCGCCACGGGCAAATCGTGCCGCAGGTAGTT
Organism: uncultured bacterium; assembly: GCA_963922355.1. Taxonomy (GTDB): domain Bacteria; phylum Verrucomicrobiota; class Verrucomicrobiia; order Methylacidiphilales; family UBA1321; genus CAWUJC01. The sequence continues at coordinate 1,084 of CAWUJC010000264.1, forward strand.
GCTTAAGACGATTTGGGCGGCGCCGAATTTTTGCTCCTTCAGCGCGTTGCTCACCACGTTGGTGATGTCCGAGCCGACCGCTTCGGCAATGGTGCTGACGTTGGGATTGTTGGCCGTGGCGGCGAAGCTGTGCACGGCGCTCAAAACCATCTGGCCATGGGGCACCAAGTAGAGGTCCATCAAGGCGGTGCGACCTTGGGCCTGACACTTGTAAAGGAGATCGACGAGATGACCGCTCAAACCGTAGAGCAAGCGACAATCCAGCACCTTATAGTCGCCCAGCGGTTCGGGCCGGTCCACCTGGATACCTTCCGAGTAGGGCATGACGGAGTCCAGCGGCTTCAGCGGCAGCGGGCTCGCTTCCAAGGTTTCAATCGGATAGCTGACAATGTGAATGTTTTCAAAACCCAAGGCGTGCGCGGCCTCCGCCAGATTGCGCGCCTCCGTCGAGTGGCCACAAATAATCGGATCCGCGCGGACCACGATGATCAAGTTGCGAATGTCTTCCCCGGGACGCTCGCCGCGCCACGCAATTTTCCCTGAATCGGCCATCACGGGGCCGCGTTCGCTGAAGTTTACCATATTCAATTGTGCCTTTCGTCTGAGGTTGCCGGAGGAAATAGCACCCGGCATGCCAGCTCGGAGCTGCCACGAAAATGTCACGATTCAGGATCATTTCTCGGCCCCGAAAAAGTTAACACGTGTGGGAAATTACCCAGCTTGGGCAATGTGAATAACTTGGGAATTGAGCGAATAACTCCACATGTCGCGGATTTGTAACAAACTCAATTAGAAGCAATAATAAAGGCATTTGCTTCGAATTACAGATAGCGACATACGTAAAAAGTTATTCACAGAAATTGAATGCAGTCGGATGTTTTCTCCACTTGCAGCGAGCCAATTTCGCGCTTGGTTGAAGTCATGTCCAAGCTTCCTGGTGTTTCTGATCTGCCTCACGGCTGCGAATTGCTCAACCACCCCCTCTACAACAAAGGGACAGCCTTTACAGAAAAGGAGCGCGAGGCCTTCGGCTTAGTCGGTCTCCTCCCGGAACGCGTGGAGACAATCGAGGAGCAGGCGGTACGGGCGGAAAGTCAGCTGCGTGAAAAACGCAGTGACCTCGGGCGCTACGTGGGGCTCAACGCCATCTTCAATCAAAACGAAACGCTCTTCTTCCATTTGCTGATGAGCGACCCGGCGCGCTACATGCCGCTGGTCTACACACCCACGGTGGGCGAAGCCTGCCAGAACTTCGGCCACATTCTGCGCCGACCCGAGGGCCTTTACCTTGGCATCAATCGCAAAGGGCGGATCAAAGAAATCCTCAGCAACTGGCCCGTGAAGGATATTCGCTTCATCGTCGTGACGGACGGTGAGCGCATCTTAGGATTAGGCGACCAAGGCGCAGGTGGCATGGGCATTCCGATCGGGAAGCTAAACCTCTACACCGCCTGCGCGGGCGTGCCGCCGCAATTGACCCTGCCCATCACCCTGGACGTCGGCACCAACAACCAGGGCCTGTTACACGACCCGCAATATATTGGCCTCAAGCAAGCCCGTGTCAGCGGTGATGCCTACTTCGAGTTTGTCGACGAGTTCGTCTGGGCCGTGCAAGAAGTCTTCCCGGGCTGCTGCATTCAGTTCGAAGACTTTGCCAACACGCACGCCGTGCCGCTGCTGGCCAAGTACCGCGAGCAAGTCTGCTGCTACAACGATGACATCCAAGGCACCGCGGCGGTTGCCCTGGCGGGCCTTTTTGGCTGCCTGCGTATTACCGGCGGCAAGCTGAGTGAACAAAAGTTCCTCTTCGCTGGCGCTGGTTCGGCCGGAACGGGCATCGCCGATTTAATCAGCCAGGCCATCGTCGCGCATGAAGGCTTACCCCTGGAAGAAGCCCGTAAGCGTTGCTGGCTCTTTGACGTCAATGGCCTCATTACAGCAGATCGTGACGACATTGCCGACTTCCAGAAACCTTTTGCACATGCCCATGCACCAAAGGCTAGTTTTGCCGAAGCGGTCCACGCGCTTCAACCCACCGGCATCATTGGCGTCTCCACCGTACCCAAGCTCTTTAACGAAGAGGTCATCCGCGCCATGGCCCAATACAACGAGCGGCCCATCATCTTCCCCTACTCCAACCCGACGTCGCACTCCGAGTGCACTGCCGAAGAAGCCTACACCTGGACCGAGGGCCGGGCGGTCTTTGCCAGCGGCAGCCCGTTTGCCCCGGTTAGCCTGGATGGCAAGGTCTTCGTCCCAGGTCAGGGCAACAATGTCTACATCTTCCCGGCCATGGGACTCGCGATCTACGCGACCCAAGCCAAACGCGTCCCGGACGAGCTCTTCATCCGGTGCGCTGAAGCCGTGGCCGAGCAGGTCACCCAAGCCGATCTCGACACGGGCCTCATCTACCCGCCAATGAAGAACATCTTCACTAGTTCGGTGAAAGCGGCCACCAAGGTGGCCGAGCTGATCTTTGAAAAAGGGCTGGCGCAGGTGGAGCGCCCTGATGACCTGGACGCCTTCATCCAAGACAAGCTCTTTCGTCCCGAGTACCCGAGCTGGGACGTCTAGCAGCTCGCGGCGATAGTCCCGCGACGAAACGGCTAGAAGTCCCGGAGGGCTAATCCTACTTGGCTGGCACCTTGATCCGCTGACCGGACTCGGCACTGGCGATGGCCGAGTGAACCATGGCCACGCTGTGAAAGTTCTGCTCGAAGCAGGTCGGGGCCAGCGTGCCGGTTTCGATCTGGCGAAGGAAGTCGGCAAAGACACCGCCGTGACCTTTCAGCTTTGGCGTGGGCTTGGCTTTCGGCACCTTCAGCTCCTTCACCGGCATGATAAAGGCACCCTTCTTCGGGATCACCTTTTCCGCGCGGATCGTGCTATCACCGTCCCAGAGCACAGTTCCCTTCTCACCCACAAAACGCCAGTGGGCGCCAAAGCCCGTGCTGTGTCCTTCCGCACACCAGCTGCCGCGGTAGCTAAAGGCCACGCCGCCCTTCATCTCGAAGATCGCCTGAGCAGAAGCGTTCCCCTGGTACCAGGAATGCGCCGGTCGATATTCACGGCAATACACGGCTTCAGCCGGCGCTTCATTCAGCATAAAGCGGGTGGTGTCGAAATGGTGGATCGCCATGTCATCGAGCAAGACGTGGGGCAACTCTTCTCGGTAGCCACCAAAGTGCGCGCCCAGGTAGAAATCGCAGGCCACTTCAACCAGCTTGCCTAATTTAGCCGGCGTGAAGAGCTTGCGAATGGCGATGACATCCGGTTGGTAACGATAATTCTGAATCGTGACCCCAGCGCGCTTCGCCTTGGCTGCCGCCGTCCGCATAATCCGCGCGTTGGGCAAGGTGTCGGCCAGCGGCTTTTCGGTTAGGACATGGCAGCCAGCCTTGAAGGCCTCCAGTGCCACGGGCTTGTGGTAAGCCTGCGGGGTGCAGCAAAACACCACGTCGATCTCGCGATCTTTTAACGCTTCTTTCAGCGTGGTGTAGGCCTTGGGTTGGTGTTTCTTGACGCCAAAGTCTTTGAGACGTGCTTCGGCGGATTCCAGGAATGGATCGACAAAGGCGACGATGCCGAACTTATTCGCGTAGAATTTCTTCACCGTGTTAAGCCACGTACCGGTGATGCTGCCGCAACCAACGAGAGCGACGTTCCAAAATCGTTTTTTACTACCTGCTTTTGCCATAGGGG
>CAWUJC010000265.1:0-4779 GCA_963922355.1 uncultured bacterium
GTCAGCTGGCAGAAGCGGTGCGCCTGCCGCGGCAGTCACGGCGTAGCAAAGTAAACCGGCCATCGCGTAAATGGGCACGACATAGAGCCAGAGATCGGCGAAGTCATTATTCTTCCGGCCCAGCCCGAGGTAGAACGCGTAGAAGACCATCGAGACAAAGCAGATCACGTCGCCCCAAAACGTTTCGGGGCTGGCGTGCAAGTCTTCATAACTCAAAAAGACCACGCCAATGAGACACAACACGGTGCCGAGCATCTCCCAGCGGGTGAGCAGTTCCTTGACCAGCAACCACATCACCAGCGGCATGAAGGCGGGAAGGACCGTCACAATAAGCGTGGCGTTGGCCGCGGCGGTCATCCGCGCGCCCATCGTCCAGGTAATAAAGTGTACCGCCAGCAACAAGGCGGGGATCAACGAGCGCAGCAAATGCCCGCGGGTGTAAGCGTGGCGGCGGAGCGAGCTGAAGAACAACGGACTGAGCAACGCGGCGGCGATCAACAAGCGGGAGGCCGAAAGTAGCAGCGGGTTCGTCTCGCTCGCCTTGATCATGATGATCGCCGTCGAGCAAGCGACCACGCCAATCAAGAGCAAGCCGTACCGCCACATAAAGGGCGAGAGCCTAGAATAGCCTTCCCGCTAGGCCAACCCTAGAAGCTCGTCTTGTAGTCGCTTTCTTCGAAGCTGACGAAGTAGGCATGGGCCGCGTCATCGAGCATATCGGCCGTGATGGTGGGGTCGATCTGCTTGAAGCGGCAGACGTCGACGATGTTGTCCAGAATGTCGCGCGGCAGACAGCCACGGAGCGGACGCCCGTGGGTACGCATATGCTTCTCCACAAAGTAGTCGACGATTTCGTCGGCGTAGGGCACGCCCTTGATGTCGCTGACAATCTTCCAGATCGCGCGGAAGCTCTCGTGGCTCGGATCGTTGATCGGAATCTTGTACCGAATGCGGCGGAGGAAGGCGTCGTCCACCAGGTGACTCGGATTGAGATTGGTGGAGAAGATGATCAACTCATCGAACGGAATCTCGATCTTGGTGCCAGTGTGCAGCGTGAGGAAGTCGATGCGTTTTTCCAGCGGGACAATCCAGCGATTGAGAAGCGTCTTCGGCTCGATGCGCTGGCGACCAAAGTCATCGATCATGAAGGCGCCACCGTTGGCTTTCATCTGGAAGGGCGCTTCGTAAAAGCGCGATTCCTCGTTCCAAATTAGGTCGAGCGATTCCAACGTTAATTCACCACCGACGATGATGATCGGGCGTTCCACCAGCCGAAAGCGGCCATCGTACTTGCCCTGCAGGCGCATGTCTTCTTCCTGCGAGACGGCCTTGTGGTTGTACTCATCGTAAATGCGGATGATCTGCCCGTTCACTTCAATGGCGTAGGGGATGAAGATGGAGCCGCCAAAGGAGGAGACGATGCGTTCGCAGATCGACGTCTTCCCGTTACCGGGAGGGCCGTAAAGGAAGATGGAACGACCAGAGTTTACCGCCGGACCAATCTGCTCCAGGATCGTTTCTTCAAAGACCAAGCCGGAGAAGGCTTCGCGCAGGCGCTCGGCATTCACCGTAATTTTGGTCAGGCTTTGTTCCGAGATCACCTTGTTGTAGGTATCATGCGAGACGGGCGCGGGACCAATGTACGTCGTCTGCTCAAAGTACTGCATCGCCCGCGCACGACCGGCATCGGTGATACTGTAGACGTAGCTGATCGCGCTCATGTCGCCGCGCGTGATTTCCACCATGCGGATTTCACGCAACTGGTTGAGCACGGGCTCCACCACATTGAAGAAGGGTAACGCGACGGCGGCGGCGACCTCGTGCGCCACCATGGTAGTGTTCATGTGGAGCATCCGCAGGATGATGCCCTCGAGGATATTCGGGCTGACGTCAAGCGTCTCCAGTGATTCCGGTTCCGGCGGGGTGTACAGCGACGCGTTGGAAAACAGCTCCATGACGCACCTACCATGCGCCCATGCCGCGCAGAATGCAATGCAGCGTGACGCTGCACCCAGTTTTTCTTTCAGCGGCTCGGCGGGCGAAGACTATTGGGAACCAGGCAAACACAAGGCAACATGCCACCCCTTGCAAGCAGCGTGGCGCTGCACCTAGTTCTTCTTTCTTCAGCTTGGAGACGAGAAATGCCGCAGGCCGTTCAAACTTACACGTTGAAGCGGAACTCGATGACGTCGCCTTCGGCCACCACGTAGTCTTTGCCTTCAATGCGGAGCTTACCGGCTTCACGCGCTTTGGAGAACGAGCCCAATTCCAGCAAGTCCTGATAATGGATGCATTCCGCGGCGATGAAGCCACGCTCGAAGTCCGTGTGAATGACCCCGGCGGCGGCGGGCGCTTTGTCGCCCTGGTGGATTGTCCAGGCCCGCGACTCTTTTTCACCCGTGGTGAAGTAGGTCTGCAAGCCAAGGAGTTCGTAGGCGGCGCGAATGAGCTTGCCGAGGCCAGACTCGGCCACGCCCAGTTCCTTGAGGTACTCGGCGGCTTCTTCGGGATCAAGCTCGGCTAGCTCCGCTTCGATGCGGGCAGAAATCGGGATAGCTTGCGCTGAGTGACTGGCGGCGGCGTACTCACGCACCTTCTGAACAAGCGCATTGCTGTCGGCCTCAGCCAGGGCACCTTCTTCCACATTGCAGGCAAAGATCGTGGGCTTGGAGGTGAGGAGGAAGAACTGCTGCATCAGCGCCCGTTCTTCGTCGGTGCAGTCGAGGGTCAGAGCGGGCTTGCCTTCGTCCAGATGCGGAATGAGACGCTCGGCCAGAGCCACTTCCTCCTTGGCCTGTTTATCGCCACCGCGCGCGGTTTTCACCGCGCGTTCCTTGCGTTTGGTCACGCTGGCGGCATCCGCCAAAATCAGTTCGGTGTTGATCACCTCAATGTCGCGCACCGGATCGACCGAGCCATCCACGTGGTGGACGTCCTCGTCCTCAAAGCAACGCACGACTTGGATGATGGCATCGACTTCCCGCACGTGACTAAGGAATTGGTTGCCCAGACCTTCGCCCTGGCTGGCGCCTTTCACCAAGCCCGCGATGTCGACAAACTCAATGGCCGCGGGAACAGTCTTGGCCGAGCTGCTCATCTTAGAAAGCGCGTCGAGCCGATCATCCGGCACCGTAACGATGCCCTGATTCGGGTCAATCGTGCAAAATGGGTAATTCTCCGCCTGCGCTTTCTTCGTGCGCGTGACGGCGTTAAAGAGCGTGCTTTTGCCCACATTGGGCAGACCAACAATTCCTACTTGCAGCATGGGGGGACGAGTGTGCGAGGGCGCTTCGTTTCATTCAACCCTTTATTGCGACGAACTCAGGATTAACCGTTCTTGGCATGTGCGATGCTTACCTTATATCAGTACCGCACCTCACCAACATTAGGGAAATTAGGGAAAAGCCGGAGAGACCATGAAGAAGCTCGAAGCCATCATCAAACCCTACAAATTCGAGGAAGTCCGCCTCGCGCTTACCGATTTAGGCGTCACCGGTATGAGCGTGACCAACGTCATGGGCTTTGGCCGCCAACGGGGCCACACCGAGCTTTATCGCGGTAGCGAATACAGTGCCGGTTTTCTCCCCAAGTTGAAGATGGAAGTCTTCGTGGAAGACGAGTTGGTGGAGAAAGTCATCCACGCTATTTGCATTAACGCCCAGTCCGGCAAAATCGGGGACGGAAAGATCTTCGTCTTTCCAGCCGAAGACGCCGTCCGTATCCGCACCGGTGATACTGGCGATAAGGCCATTGCTTAGTAAGAAAGTTCAACGCTCAAACGAGCAAAGAACCAAGATTGAGGTGCATTTGTCGCTCCCGTCGACCCTGACAGCAACCTTGAGTTTTGACCGTTTGTCCTTTGTCTTTTCCGCGCTAGCTGTCGGTAGCACGGCGGCGACGCTGCTCTTCAATTTCGCGCTTGTAGAGTTCATCCAAGCGACGGTCCTCCGCCTCTATCCGCTTTTCGCGGAAACGGATAATCCAGAGCGTGCCTTCATAAAGCACGTACATCGGCGCGCTGAGAAGAAAGAGCGAAAGCAGATCGCCCCCCGGCGTAATGCAGGCGGCAAAGATCATGATCGCCACGATCGCGTGGCGACGGTAATGAGCGAGCCAATCGGCCGAGACAATGCCCAGCACATTCAGCACCAGCAGCACCAGCGGTAGCTCAAAGGAGATGCCAAAGGCGATCAGCATCTGCAGCACAAAGCCGATGTAATCGTAGAACGGCCACATCGGACGCAGCCCGAGGTACGCGTTGTATTCGAGAAAGAAACCCAGCGCGATCGGCAGCAGAAAGAAGTAGCAAAACAGCACGCCGGTGGTGAAGAGAAAGGCACCGGCGGCGAAGGTCGGAAGGAGGTAACGCTTCTCCTCCGCGTGCAAGGCGGGGAGCACAAAACCCGCGACAAAATAGAGCATCGCCGGAAGCGCCAACGCAAATCCGCCAAAGAGGCCGGTCTGCATCTGAATCAAAAACGGATCAATCACGCCCTTGGTCCAGAGAAAGTCATCCGGCTGAATGCCGATACCCATCAACGGCTGGAGCAACAGGTCGATCAGTTGTTTAGTGAAGATGAAGCAAAGCGTGGTCGTCACTACCAAAGCCCCGGCGCATTGGAGCACCATCCGGCGCAGTTCTTCCAAGTGGGAAAGAAAAGGCTGTGTCTCCAAGCCATCTTCATCCAGGTCGGCTCCCTCGTCCAAATTCTCGATCTCAGCCGGATCAGTCGGATTGGCCTCGCTGGCCGACGCGGCCTCGGGCTCCTGCCAGATGTA
>CAWUJC010000266.1:0-4762 GCA_963922355.1 uncultured bacterium
GTATTCATCAACGAGGTTGAAGCAACGCAACTTGCCACCGCGCTGGGTGTAATCACTCACGAAGTCCCAACACCACACATGATTGCGGTGCCTTGCCTGTTGCGGTAGGCCCGTTGATAAGCCCTGACGTCTCAGCTTCTTACGAGGCGGCGGTACTTGAAGACCTTCCTCTCGACGCACGCGCTGCACCCACTTCTTACTGATCGCATAGCCTTGGGTACGTAGTAACGCGGTTACTTTCTTGTAGTCCAAAGTCGGATGCTTGCGCGATTGCGAGATGATCTCAGCTTCGATCAACTGACGACGCTCCGGTACTCGCCGAGGCCGATAGCGCAGCGTTGAACGATGGAAGCCCAGCCAACGACTCACCTGACGCCCGGAACACGACAGCGCCACCCATACCCGGTGGGCGCAGGTTCGCTGACGCTCCGGGCTTAGATGTTTTTTTCTAACGCGATTTCCAAGGCTCTCGCTCTTAGCATCTGGTCGGCCAGCAGCTTCTTTAGCTCGCTGTTTTCCTTTTCCAGATCCCGCAGCCGCTGGGCCTCCTTCAGGTCCATCCCACCATACTTTGAGCGCCAGCGATAGTAGCTCTGGCTGCTGATGTTGTGGCGGCGGCAGATCTCTTCTACGCTCACACCACTATCCGCCTCGCGAATAATACGGATGATTTGCTCTACGGTACGTCTTGTCTTCTTCATCAGTGGTTTTCCTTCCTAAACGGAAAACCACTCCATTTCAACTGGACTCAATTCCAGGGACCCAACCAGCAAGAGATTTGTGAAATGTCACATAGAACTTCCTCCATTTCAACCGGACTCAATCACGGGGACCCAAGCACCATCTCCCGACGCATCTTCTGGATGCGCCTACCACCCACCTCCCAGCCTTCGGCTTTCAGGAACTCCGTGATCTTGGGATAGCCCAGTTCAGGGTGAAGTCGCGACATCCGCCGCAGCGCCGTCCGCAGTCTTCCCAGCCACGCGTTGGGTTCCTTGGCTCGGTAACCGAAGGTGCTGCGGCCCACCCCCAGATGACGGCATGCCATCCGGCGGCTGCACCGCCCCTTCGCCACCAGTGCCTCGGCAACCTGTCGCTTGTGGCCGGGGCTTACCACATTTTTCCAACGCCTCCTTGAGCAGTTCCTTGCCCAGCATCTCGTCGGCAAGCATCCGCTTGAGTTTGGCGTTTTCTTTTTGAAGCTCCTTCAACTGCTTGGCCTGATCAAGCTCCAGCATGCCAAACGCACGCTTCCAACGGTGGAAGGTTTGCTCGCTGATCCCGTGCTCCCGGCACACCTCCAGGATGGTTTTGCCGACGGTGTCGGCCTCCCAAAGGATACGAATCTTCTGCTCGGTGGTGTAGCGTTTGCCTTTCATTGGTCTAGGTCCTTTCTAGGTAACCCAGACTAACTCTTCAAGTGGCTCAGTTTTCGTAACCTCGACCAGGCTAGGTTCAATTTTGCGACAAAATAATGCCGGAGGCCGACTGGAGCAGTTGGCTTCCTTGTTAGGTTAAGTTAACATGCGTAAAGGTATTGCTGGTTAAAAACTCAGAGAATTAATCGTGACAATTAGGCCATTTATCATTGAACCTTCGGATCTTCAGGAGCTTATAAAGCTACAAAAAAAATGGTGGGAATGTCAGGACCCTCGGGCCAGACGTGTGGATATACTGCTTCTTCTCCATAAAGGCCAAAAACCATCGGAGATAGCACGTAGCCTGGGCATTTCTAGTTCTCGTGTGTCGGAGGCAAAGTCCCGCTATGCCGCACAAGGAATGGAGTATGTTCGAGGGCCGGTTGTTGGAAGAAAACCAATTCTAAATCGCAAGGAACGCTTGAAAGCTGTAGCTGAGATCAGTCGCGATAAGAAGCGTTGTAAGAATCGAGTCGAAATTGAGAATTTTCTGAATTCTGAGGGAAAACTGCGATATTCATTTGAGGGAAAGATGGTTAGCAGGCGAACGCTCTCCAGGATGATCGCAGAGGCTGATCGTGAAATTCCTGGTGGTCACAGAGTGATAAAGCGTAAAAAGTGATAAAGACTGTATTTACGCTATTTTGGCGCATTACCATGTGAGAGATATTGGCCCATACATAAAGATAACCTGCGCTTTCAACAGGCGCTCATGGAATCTTGATGATGCGGCTTTCAAACTCTCAACGAACTTTCATAAGAGCTCTTATTGATGTTCTCTGGTGGGGGCGTTATCGGCTACTGACTCGTGTAACTGATGGCCATATTATTGAGTGGATCCAACGTGAGTTGCGTCGCTGGCCGCGCAAGTTTCTCAAAGGGTACCCTTCAGACGAAACGATTAGAAGGGAGCTCAATATCGTCCGGGGCCAAATGCCGACAGAAGATGAGTGGAGTCATATTGTAAGGCTTCGCAAGAAGTATGATCTCCATGGAATTTCTCTGCTTTCTATTGTGGAGATGGACGCTACTCCGATTGATAAAAATATCCTGACCAGGCTAGGCCTAGACGGCATCATTGATCGAACCGGGAGATTAGTCGAAGTCCATTCTCTAAATTTATGCGACCGCTATACGCGGCTTGTGATTGGATCCGAGGTCTACCCACGTTACGTAAATTCATTTGATACCTTGATGACGTCTGGCAATACGATGCTTAATCGTTACGATGTAGGACTCCGCTGGTGTCAGCCATTCGAGGAACTCCGACTCGATATGGGAGGTGAAAACCCGCATAACAGGCTGAACGAGTGCGTTCATGTTAATCTTGGTACCGTCGTTAGTTACGCCGATGCAGGGGCTCCTGGGCAAAAAGCAAATGTCGAACGTTCGCATGATAAGATTGCAAGGCGGCTGAAGCTTAAATCTGACGTTTTTGAAGTAAAAAATGGTGACCAACAAAGAAGGTTCTATTTTTTTGATGACTTTGTTAGAGATTACAAACTAGCGATTCATACTCACAATTCGGTAGATCGTAGCGATAGACGGGCCCCTCCTTTACGGATCGCGCGCGAAATGCAACACGAGCTCCGCAGGGTGGAACCTAACCGGATTATCCAGGGGATTTGCTGGCGGGTAAATAATGTCAATGTTCTCTGTAATGAGATCAATTTATACGGCGTGTCGTTTGGCGGTCCCGAGTTGGAGATGGTTCCAGTTGTTGATGTTCGATTGCTCATGTTGGACCCAAGATGTCCTGCTCAAATATATGATAAAGCAACAGGCGAGTTGTTGGGGACTTTCATTGGTCGTGACAATAAAGACCGGAGGAGAACATGATCAAACCTCCTGTCGAAATGATCAATACAGCCTTATTTTGGCAACGCCTTCCAATTGTTAATCGGTTTCAGCAGTTTCTTGCTCAAAGTTATGTGTCTCCGCAGCATTGCGTTCTCATTACGGGCAATAGAGGGAGCGGAAAGAAGGGAATGATAGAAAATGTAGTGCTCCCCCGCCTCGCTGAATGGCGTATTTTAGTACATGACTGTTCTGAACATCGAAAATTACCTGAGCTTCCGTATTCAACAGATTTCCGATCACCCAAGCAGTTTAGATTTGAACAACAAGAACTGGAGATGTGTTTCGGAATGGCACACATCCTTTTACGGATCGACAGGTGTCCTAAGGGGAGGGGAATAGACTACATTGTTTCGCTACTGGAACGAGCAAAGAAACATAGAGAAGCTTGCCTTGTGATTGCCACAACGGACCACATCATTCCAGCCCTAGTTTCGCCTGGTCATACGATTCCCCCTGAGTGTTGCTGCGAATTCACAGTTCCCGACTGGGATGCTCAGAATCTTCCAGTGTTTTTCAATGCCTTAGACATGGCCGAAATTGGAAATCTGATAGAATCAGGTGAATTTTCTGATTTGGCTGAGGATCTTATCAAGCGCACAAAGGGACGGCTTGGCCTTTTGATGCATTTTGGTCGTGTTTTGAGGATTAAGCTTAATACGGTAGCTGATTCAAAGGTAGCATTTGAGGAATCACTTAAACAAATTTGTATCCCTTCGGCGCGTCCACGTAAGAAGTATGCTGAGCAAGATAGGTTTCATCCACTGGGCCCTAGTCCTGAGATGGGCGCTGCTGCGCACGACAGCTTAAGCCATACACTAGCGAATCGTATAGCCAGTGACAATTAGCTCTGGGGCTTCTATTGTCATGAAAAATGGCGACTCCCTCATTTAGCTTTAGTTGGTCCCGCAGCTAACTGAGACTGTCGTTGTTGTGAAGTCTGTTTGTTGTGTGTATGAAATTGTAAATCTGTTTCTGACAGTCCTTCGTGCGTAAAGCTTGCTTAACCAGTCCCAAGGCAGGGTCTTCTGAAATTTTCATTCGAAATTACAATGCACTGAAGGATAGTAGTTTATAAAAATAGTAAGACGCATAGTAAACGTGTTACGTACGCGAAACTTTGTGTGGTTAGGCCATGCATGGCCTGCGAAAGATAATTGTACCTTGGCGCAGAGGCAAAAGATAGGAGCTTCCGTTAATCCCCTTTAACGCAACCTGAAAGTTATCTCGAGGTATGAATGTACCTCCTAACTCTCTTAGATTTGATTTTAACGGGTTCATTGATTGGATGATCCAAAATGGTGCTAGTCAAGAAACTACCCGCGTCTACTGCTGTTGTCTGAGACGTTGGTTCAAGCACTATGAAACTGCGGGGGTGAGTGAAGTTAAGGCCTGGAATCACTGGCCTAATATGACTCAGCAAATGAAAAGACTCTGTGGATATGCGCTTAGACGCTATAATGAATATCAGGTGGAGATCGGGGAAA
>CAWUJC010000267.1:0-4754 GCA_963922355.1 uncultured bacterium
AGCCAAGCGCGACGGCTGTCTCGGCACAGAACCTTTTCCGTCTCGCCGCGATGTTGGATCGTGAGGAATGGCAGCGGTTGGGCGAGGCTTCGATTGAATCGCTCCAACAGGCGATCGAGCAAGCGCCAACCGCGTTGCCGCACTTGATGGGGGCGATGCAATTTAGCCTGCAGCCGGTTCGGCAGGTGATCCTGGCGGGGGATTTGAGGGATAAGGAACTGCCCGCTTTCCGCGCCGAAGCACTCCGCCGTTTTCACCCGCAGCAGGTCGTGCTCTACGCCGACGGCGGGGAGGGACAGGCTTACTTGGCTGAGCATTCCGCCTACCTGAAAAGCTTGGAAGCCCCCCCCTCGGGCGTAATGGCCCACGTCTGTGAAAATTTTGTCTGCCAGTTGCCCGTTTCTGAACTGGAAAAATTCCGGGTTCAGTTAGAGAATGCTCCCTGATGTCGAAAAAGTATGTCATTGGGCTTTGGCTGGTCATCACCGTTTTGGTCGGGGTGCTCGGGCTAACGGCCTATGTCTATAATCAGCGCGGGCTCAAAGTGGCGGCGCTGACCGAGCTGGTGCAGAAGCAGGACGCCCGCATCCAGCAATACCAGGGCGAGCTCATGAAGCAGCAGGAGCTCATCGGCCTCACCCGCCAGCAAAGCGCAGAGATGATCGCGGCGGAGAAGAAGATGCGCCTCGATGCGATGAACTCCTTCGCTCAGTACAAGACCGAGATTGAGGAGCAGAAGGCCCAGGCCATGGCCATCGCTCAAGCCGAGATGAAGGCGCAGGAACAGGCTGCCGCGAAAAAAGCCGCCGAGGTACCTCAGCGGTTCAAGTTTCTAAAGACCACCGACGGCCGCATTTATTTCCGGGTCAAAGTCATGGAAGTAGATCAGGAAGGGGTGACGATCATGCACTCAGACGGCGGCACCAAGCTGACCTACGCCCAGCTCCCCCAAGAACTCGCTCAGAAGTTTCAGGCCACGTCAAATTAGCCTGGATTAACATTCCAGGGTTTTGTCGGGAAAGTAAGCCGGGCAGTCGGCCCCGCCCGGGATATTTTCGATCACCATTTTACCCATGCTGGTCCGGGGCTCGGTGCGGTAGCCGCGCTTTTCATAATAGGCGATGACTTCGTCGTTCCCGGGCATGACCTGAAGGTTAATTTTCAGGCAGCCGAGTTGGGTCAGCTCCTTTTCGGCATGTTCGAGTAACGCTGTCCCGAGGCCGGTTTTCCGTTGCTTGGCGGTAACGGCGAGGGAGTAGATCCAGCCGCGGTGGCCGTCGTAGCCAGCCATGATGCTGCCAACCACAGTACCATCTTGAAGAGCGACCCAGAGCAGGTCATCGACGGCGAGTTTCTTCTCGATGGTGAGAGCCGGATCGTTGTGGGGAGTTCCGTAGCTGAAGCATTCTTGCCACAAGGCGATGAGTTGCGCTTGTTGTTCTGCCGGATTGAAGGTGGAAATGTGAAACGTAGACATGGGATGATCGGGATAAAGCCCGGGCGGGCTGGTGAAACGTGGATGGCGTTGGTGCCATCGCAAGCAACTTGGGGGCGAGACAGACGTGTCTCAGGGAAAAGGCGATCGTCTATCGTCGTCGTTTTTCGGCGCCAGAATCCAGCAAGGTAATCATCGTCTTCATGGTGATTACCGATCGAAGCGCAGAACGTCGCTGTTGGCGCAGAGTTCGACGAAGTCTTGCCAGGAAAGTTCCAGCCAGGGATCGACGGCCTTGATTTCTTCCATCGTGCGGGCGGCGATGCGGTGCATGGCTTGGTCGAGCGTGCGGCTGACCTTCGACTCGTGCCAGCCAAAGATTTTCGCGGCTTCGCGCTGCATGACGCCGTGGATGTAGACAAGCTGGAGAAGGACGTAGGCGTCGGCCGGGACTTCGCTCAGCGCTTTTTTGAGCGCGGCTTGCATCAGCTTGGCCAGGGCGTCTTCCGGCATCTTGTTGGGCTCGGCCGGCAGGCGATCGAAGTCGGGGCCAGCGTCGGGCTCGTCGCGGTTGGTGGGCAGATCGCCCTGAAATTTTTGCCGGCGCTTGAGGTCGACCAGACGGTGGGTGGAGACTGTCACCATCCAAGTATAGAGTGCACATTTACCGTGATATTTACGGAAGAGCGGCTCTTTGCCCGGTTTGCCGGAAACGCATTCGCCCCACAGGTCGGCGAGTAAATCCGTGGCCTCCGTTTCGCTGGCGCCACGGTTGATCAAGTTGCCGAGCAGGCGCTTATCGTAGCGCAGCCGAATCTCCCCCATGGCGTCGTTGTCGCCGGAAAGGGCGGCTTCCACCATTTGGATGTCTTCCGAATACGAAGAGGCGGGGGCAGACATAAGCGTTGAGGCAAAGGTACGCCGTCCATCAGAGACGACAAGAAAATCAAAATACGGTTTCGGCCAGCGGAGACAATCGAAAACTTGGGCGGGTAGATGACCGCTTGGTTACGTGCTCGTCTCTTTCGTTGCGCGTTCTTGGCCGATCGCCTCCCGCAGGGTTTCCTTCAGGCGGGTATCGAACGGGGCGAGGTCGAAGTGTTGGCGGTAGCAATCGAAGGCCGCAACCCGCATCTGCTGTCGGACATCGGCGGAGAGACTTTCCCATTGTTGGAGCAGGCGCAGGGCGCCGTCGGCGGTATCTTCGGCAACGAGGCCGGCGTTCTCTTGGGTGATCTCGCGCCAGATATTGATCCGATTGCTGATCAACGTGGGTAAGCAGCAGCCCAAAGCTTCCACCGCTGCGAGACAGAAGTTTTCTTGATGAGAAGTCAGGACAAAAGCATCAGCTGCATGGAAGGCGCCCCATTTTCGAGCCCCTTCCAAGTGGCCGGTCCAGATGACGCGCGAGCGCATCGCTTCCGGGACTTTGGATTTGAGAATTTCCACATAGTCCGGTTGGCCGCTGCCAGCCATGACGAGCATGAGGTCACTCTGAGCGTGGAGTTTGACGAAGGCGTCGAGCAATAGCTCCGGCGCTTTCTTGTCATGTAGGCGGGAGAGGTAGAGCAGGAAGCGCTGTTGCTTGAGTTGCGGATAGGCGCTCAGAAAAGCGCGGCGTTTTTCCTCGCCACTGCTCGCCGGGACGCGTAGGCCGGCGCCGACGACGTGATCCTTGCCGCTGGGGTAGTTCTTGAAGGTGTGGGTGGAGTTCTCCATCTCCTCCTTGGCGGTGTAGAGCACGGCGCTGGCGAAACGGAAGGCGTGGCGCTCGGCCAGGGTCCAATACCAGCTCTTCTTCGCGTGCTTTTGTGGGTAGGCCTCGGCGATCCAGGCGTCGAGCATGCCGTGGGGAAACATGGCGTAGGGGAGATGGCGTTTGGTTTGGCGTAGAGCCAGGGACGGATACTGCCAGAGTCCGTGGACGATGCCCGCGTCGTAGTTCGCTGCGTTCTCGCGGACCCAGCGCAAGAGCTTGGGGCAATAGCCAAAGGTGCCGCGGCCCGGGCCTAGCGCGGTGACGGGGTACGGCAGGTCCGCTAGCCACGGGGCATCGGGCGAGTCAAGGGTGGCGATCATCGCGCCGTCGCGGCCTTCGTGCAGGCGCATCAATTGGTCGAGCAGGGCAACGATGCCGCCGTCTTGCGGGTCGAGGGAACGAATGACGTGGAGCAGGCGCATGAGAGGAACAGCGTAACGGATTATTTGGTGAGCGCCACCTCTTCGCCCTGCCAATCATCAGGCGGGGGGGCAGCTTCGTATTGTTCACAACGGGCGATGTACATTTGGCACAGGTGATCTTCCGGCTGATGTTCCATCGCTTGACGGAAAAGCTCCTTCGCTTGGCTGAAGTCACGCTTGGGGGGGCGGAAGGTCTCGAGCGCCTCGTGGTAAAGTTTCAGATAGGCTTCTCTTTCGGTGCTGAGCGCGACGTTCTTGGCGTCGATGACGGTGTAGATTTCCACCGCGCTGAGCTTGCCTTTGAAGACGACTTTGTCGACCGATTGGAGGTGGTAGTGCTCCTTCAAGTGCGGCGTCATGATATCGCTGACGAGCAAGTCCACCTTGTATTTTTTGGTCGAGCTTTCCATCCGCGCGCCGGTGTTGATCGTGTCGCCGATCACGGTTGGGTCCTGCTTGATTTTGTCCGAGCCGATGCTGCCGACAATGGCCTCGCCTTGGTGCAGGCCGATACCGAATTGCCACTCGCGCCAACCGAGGACGCGCCAGGCAGAGTTGAGTTCTTCCAGCCGCTTGCGCATCTCCAGGCAGGCGGCCACCGCTTGGCGGGCATCATCGGGGAAGCCCTGGCTGCTGATGTTCCCCCAGGTGGCCATGATGGCGTCGCCAATGAATTTATCGAGGATGCCGTTGTGGGTCTGCACGGCGTCCCCCATCACGCGGAGGTACTCGTTGAGCTGGGCGATGAGCTGCTCCGGGTCGCTCTCCTCCGTCATGGTGGTGAAGCCGCGCACGTCGCTGAAGAGCACGGTGATCGGCAGGCGCGTGCCGCCCAGTTTGTTGTAGAAGGAGTCCGGATTCTCCAGCACTTCCTTGACGATGTTTTTCGCCACGAAACGCTCCAGGGTAGAACGTGTGCGGCTACGCTCCATCCGCTCGGCAAAGAACTCGGCCACCGTGCCGGCAAAGCCACTAACGTAGAAGGTGGCCAGCGGAAGAACGACCAAGATGTAGAGGTCCCATTGGTCGTACAGATATTGGGCGAAGGCCAAGTAGCCCGCGCCCACAACGAGGAAACCCACCGCTGAAAGCCACGCCGTCTTGAACATGTACATCACCCACCAAGCGAGGAGTCCAG
>CAWUJC010000268.1:0-4751 GCA_963922355.1 uncultured bacterium
CCGGGTTTGATGATGCCGGCTTTCTCCGCCGCGATCTTGGCGAGGGTGTCGCCCAGCCAGGCGGTGTGGTCCAAGCCGATGCGAGTGATGAGGCTGACTTCAGGCGCGACAATGTTCGTGGCATCTAACCGCCCGCCCAGCCCGGTTTCCCAGACCACCCAATCAACTTCTCGCCGAGCGAATTGCCAGAGAGCCAGGGCCACGACCACTTCAAAGTAGGTGGGAGCTTGGTCTTCGGCCGCCATGGCTTCGACGTGCGGGCGGATTTCGGTCAGCCCTTCCGCCATTTCGCGGGGCGTCATGGGGACGAAATCGACGCGGATGCGCTCGCCAAAAGTGATGAGGTGAGGTGAGGTGTATAGGCCAACTCGATGGCCTCCGGCCCGCAGCGCGCTGTCCAGAAAGGCCGCGACGGAGCCCTTGCCGTTGGTCCCCGCGATGTGGAGAAACCGAAGCTTATCTTGCGGGTTGCCCAGCCGCTCCGCCAGGGCGCGAACATTCTCCAGGCCTAGTTTTGTGCCGGAGAGGCGAATTCGGCCGAGAAATTCCAGGGCTTGGACGTCATTCATAGAGCGAGTTGGCGTTGCGGGCAGAATCTTGGCCCGTTTCGCGTCCAACTGGCAAAGATAAATTTGATTGATTCACATGGTGAACATGCGTATACAAAACTTTCTACGATAAATAGCGTAAATAATAGGTTTTGCCTTCGCATTTTCGCTCGCTCCCTGGCCCAAACTTGCTAAATTATCCTCTGATCATGCGCCCTTACCGACATTTGAGCTTTGCCTTGCTCGCGGTCGTGTTGTTCTTGCCTCGTTCCTGGGCGCAAGACTTGGAGCCGCAAGAAGTCTCGACTCCCTACGACGAGAGCTATGATGCCACCCACATGTTGACGCGTATCGTCGAGCTCGTGCGCGAGCAATATGTGGATGAGACCAAGGTTGATTATGAGGATTTGTATCAGGCGGCGGCCAAGGGGGTTCTTTCCTCGCTCGATCCGCACAGCCAGTTCCTGGACGAAGATGCTTTCTCCGCCATGCAGAAAGATACGCGGGGCGAGTTCTCTGGTCTTGGTTTGATGGTGGGTTCGAAGGATGGCCTCATCGTGGTGCTTTCCGCCATGGCCGACACGCCGAGTCATCGGGCAGGCATTTTACCGGGCGACCGCATCCTCAAGATCGACGGCGTCAGCACCGAGGGCATGTCGCTCAACCAAGCCGTCAAACGGATGAAGGGCAACAAGGGCGATTCGATCAAGCTCACGCTCCTGCGCCGGAACGACGAAGGCGAAGGTACCGTCCTAGAGCCGGTTTTACAGCGCGAGACCATCCGCGTGGCCACCGTGCGCGAGGCGAAGATTTTGCCTGCCGAACTGACCGGCAAGACGCGTGTTGGCTACATCCGGCTAGAGCAATTTGGCGAACACACAGAGGAAGAATTTACCGATGCGCTGACCAAGCTCGAAGCCGAGGGCATGGAATCGCTCATCCTCGACTTGCGCAATAATCCGGGTGGTTTGCTGGATGCCGCCGTGGAAGTCGCGGGTAAGTTTTTGCCGCCGGGGCAGGTCATCGTTTCGACCAAAGGACGTCGGGCTCGCAACGATTACGAGTACCGCGCTGCGGGCACGCAACGCGCGGGCGACTACCCCGTGGCTGTTCTGGTCAACGCCTATAGCGCGAGCGGGGCGGAAATCGTGGCCGGTGCCTTGCAGGATCTCGACCGCGCCGTCTTGATTGGCGAGACCACGTTTGGCAAAGGCTCGGTCCAAAGCGTGCAGAGCTTGGGCGAGGGCATTGGCTTGCGTCTGACCACGGCGCATTACTACACGCCGAGCAAGAAGGTGATCCATGAAGTCGGTGTTTCCCCGGACATCTCGGTGCCGATTACCCGCGAAGAGGAAGAACAGCTCCAGCTCGCCACGCGTCCTCATTTGCTCGACGACGAGCAGAAAGAAAAGGTGCGCAACTTGCGCGATACGCAGCTCGAGCGGGCAGTGGTTGCGATCAAGGGTGTCAATCTCTGGCAGAACCGCCAACGCACCATGCAGAAGCAAGCCGCTGTTCAGCAGCAGGCTGCGAACAAGGCGGTGGCGCCCGCAGTTAGCCAATAAGGGCTAGTTGGCAGTCCCAAGCTCTTCCTTTTTTCTCCGGCGTGACTTTCTGCTCCGCCTCGACTAAGACTAGTCCTTAGTTGTATGCGCATTCTTGGGATTGAAACTTCCTGTGACGAAACCGGTGTCTCGGTGGTTGAGCTGAGCGAGAACGGCTTGGCTCTCTTGGAGGATATCGTCAGCTCCCAGATTTCTCTGCACGAGCCCTACGGCGGCGTGGTGCCGGAGATCGCGGTGCGTGAGCACCTGCGCAACTTGCCCCGACTGGTGCCAAAGGTGTTGGAGCAATCCGGTACCCGCGTCTCGGATCTGGATGTGATTGCGGTGACTGAGGGGCCGGGCTTGGCTTCTTCGCTTTTGATCGGCAATGCCTATGCTCGTTCCCTGGCGGTGGCGGCGGACGTGCCGGCCTATGGGATCAACCATTTGGAAGGGCACTTGTATTCGCCGTTTTTGAGCGACGGTAGTTCGCTACGCTTTCCCTTCGTCGGCCTGATCGTCAGCGGCGGGCACACCTTGCTTGTGCATGCGGTGGATTTTGACCGCTACATTCGGGTTGGTGCCACGATTGATGACGCGGCGGGCGAGGCCTTCGACAAAGTGGCGCGGCTCTTTGGTTTTCCCTATCCGGGCGGCCCTTATCTGGAAGAATTTGCCAAGCAGGGTAACCCGGAGGCCTATGATTTTCCCCGCAGCCTGCCGGGCAAAGACAACTACGACTTCAGCTTCAGCGGGCTCAAGACCGCGGTACGTTATTTTTACGAAAAGCATCCGCATTCCCACGAGGACCAGCAGTGGATAGCTGACCTGTGCGCGTCTTTCCAGAAGGCGGTCATCGATGTCCTGGTCCGCAAAAGCGTGGGCGCGGTGGAATTGGTGCGAGCCGATACCCTGGTGGCGGCGGGCGGGGTGGTCTGCAATAGCTTATTGCGCGAAGAGCTGGCCCGAGCTTGTGAAGAAAAAGGGATTCAGCTCCACGTGGCGCACGCCGGCGTTTGTACCGACAATGCCGCCATGATTGCCTCCACCGCTGCGTTTAAGGTCCACTACGGTTGCACGCCGGAGATTGGTGGCGACATCAACCCGAACCTATCGCTCTTTACCCGCGAGCCAGCCGGGGACTTCCAGAAGGGGCTCGACCTGGCGGCGAAGCTCCGTAACCGGAACGCCGGTTAGCTCAGCCAGCATCGGGGCATTGTGGTTGCGGACGGCTTTCTCCGTTGCGCTTGGATCCAATTGATCGGGCGCGCAGTGGTTGAGGAAGATGCCGAGGACGTCCAAGCCTGCGTCGCGAATCGAGTCAATCGTGAGCAGCGTGTGGTTAAGCGTGCCGAGCCCGCCTCGCGCCACCACCACCACCGGAAGGCCGAGTTCGACGGCAAACTCGCGCACGCTGACTGTAGAAGTGAGCGGAACGCGCCAGCCGCCGACGCCTTCGACGATGACGTGGGAATGCTGTGCCAAATGTTGGCGGACGCCGGCATAGACTGGAGCCAAGTCGAGGTCCCGCGTCTGTTCAAGCCGGGTAGCCATGAGCGGAGCCGCCGGCGTGGCCAAGTGCACGGGGTTGATGGCGTCAAGCTTATCAGGCGCGCCGTCGCCCATCGCGGCGGCTAAGGCTTCAGCATCTTCTCGAGTTGCGCCAGCGGAGAAAGGTTTCAGGCCCACGGCGTCGACGCCCTCCGCCCGCCAGGCACGGATGAGTCCGGCCGCGACGTAGGTCTTACCCACTTCTGTGTCAGTGGCGGTGAGGAAGATGTGCATGAGTTGTTTGTTCGATGGAGGGCTTGACGCTACAGAGTTGCCAACCATTCTAGGAGAATGGCGGGTAAGAATGGATACCAAATGATCCGATTTTGGGTAATCACAACCGTAACGTTTAGTATCATTCCCTACGTCTTACTCTTTGTTTATTTGTATGGTTTTGTTCAGTTGGGCTACGATCCGCAGGTGATTTTATTTCCCATCGGCCTTGTTTTGGCGGTGGGACATCTTTACATCATTGTCGATATTGTTCTCCTGCCTGTTGCTGTGATGCAGAAGATCGTCTGGCTCTTGGTTATCCTTACCCTAAGTATTATAGGCACGTTTTTATATTGGTATCTTTGTGTTTATCGCGACCCGAAATTGCTTAAGTTTTAACTAGATTTGGGCTGCTAGTTGCGCTTCCGTCGAAGCTAGGTCATACTAGCTTGTTTAAAGAAAGCATCATGGACAAACGCCTCCCCAACCTCGTCGACAAGCTCTTGGTCTCCTACCGCGACTGCGGGGGGATCAACCACATTGATGGCACCAACCTGCCATCGAAGAAAGCCAACGGGCGGCTGACCGAAGACATGCTCGAACTGCTTTTTCCCGGCTTTCATGCCGAGGCCTGCATCCACGCCAAGGAGGTCCCGGCACTCACCTTGCGTACGCTGACGGACCTGGAATTTCGTCTCGAGCGTGAGATCAGCAAGGCCTTGCAGCACCGGCCAGTAGAGGGCAAGACGGCTAATCAGCTCACCATGGATTTCCTCGAAGCCTTGCCGGAGATTCGTCACATCTTACAGACGGACGTGGAAGCCACCTTCCAGGGAGATCCGGCGGCCCAGAATACCGACGAGGTGATGGTGGCGTATCCCGGGATCGAGGCCAT
>CAWUJC010000269.1:0-4744 GCA_963922355.1 uncultured bacterium
AGCTCCCACCCGCCGCAAGCGCCCGCCCTGAATCACGGCGGCACCATCGTGCCGCGGCGCGGCGGTGTTGAAAATAGAGAGCAAGAGGGAGCGGTTGATCTCCGCGTCGAGTTCTTCCCCGCCTTGGGTCATCTCGTCGATCACCACGCTGCCTGGGAAGACCAGGATGGCACCCATGCGTTGCTTGGCCATTTCAAGCACGGTGCGGGTCAGTTCGGGGAGGATTTCTTCCTCGATCTCGCGCCCACCGCCAAAGAGCTGGGAGAGTCTCGTCCCTTGGTAAACGCGACGCAACTCGGGCATGACGTTAGCCAAAACCAAGAGCGTGGCGGGGATGACCAGCGCCAGGATGAAGAGCCGCGCCACCGGGAACTCCTGCCCCTGTAAATCCCACGCCCACCAAGTGGCTAAGACCAAAGCGCCAATGGTGAGCAAAAAGCGGAGCAAGCCGGGATTCGTCTGCAGCAAGCCAAAGAGAATGCGCAGCAGCAGCGTGGCCAGCAGCAGGTCCAACAAATGGAGCAAAAATTCACTCGGCATGACAGTACGACGGCAGCTCTCCCTACCCCTGCTTTCTCAGATGTCGCGAAGAGCCCCGAGCTTCATTTCTTCCAGAAGAAAAGTCGGGCTCCAACCGCTTCTGGACCAGCGTCTTGGCGGGAGAACTTAAACTATCTTATACGCAGTTTGCCGCGTTGTGCAATCGGTCACATGCGAGGTAGGACGAAAACTTGCTTATGCTTTGGCCGGCTGGAAATTGGCCGAGGCAATAAAGACGGAGCGTAGCGGCAACTTTTCCTCCATCAATTTCATCACCTGATCCGCTTCCGGGCCATAGGGGCGATATCCTGCCTCGGTCAGAACACCAAACAAATCCTGGGCGGTAATCCCCCGCTCCGCTAGCCGACCGCCATTGATCTCCATGGCGATGGATTTAATTTTATGTGCGTTGAGAGACTCGACGGCGCCTTTGAGCACTTCGGCCTCAGCGCCTTCCACATCAATTTTCATCAAGGAAACCGCATCCACCTGATGCTCGCGAAGCAGATCGTCGATAGTCGTCAGCGGAACCCGGATGGGTTCTTGGGCAATATCCTCGTATTTGGCCAAGCTTCCCCAACCGCTGTGTTCAGCCGGAGAAGGGTAAAAGAGCGCTTCACCCGGATGATCGGAGGCCGCCTTCGGGATCACCTCAATCCGTTGCTGAAAGTCATTTAAGTCGCGGTTCTTGCGCAGGCGCTTCAAGTTTTCTTCGTCTGGCTCGAAGGCAAAAACTTTGCCCATGGGGCCCACTTTATCCGCCAAGGAGAGGGTGATTTTGCCAACGTTAGCTCCCACATCGATGGCACAACTGCCGACCTCCACCCGCCCAACAAGATCCATAACTTCAGACTTCTCGGTGTAAAAAAAGATCGAACGATCCACGTCATTGCGTAGATCGACTTCAAAGTTTAAGCCATCGTTGACAATTTCGACCGTTCGCTCCATCGGGCGCATTCGGTTCACGGCCCGTTGCTTGGTTGGAAAAGGGATGAGGCGGATCGCCTTAAGAAGGCTGAAGGGCATGGCATGAAAAACCCCACCCACAAAAATGGCCCACTTCAGCTTTGCGTTCATGCTTCTATCCTCGGCTAATCTTCTCAATGCCCAAGCAAAAACCGCCTGCCCTTACGAGAAGAACAAGCGGTTGATGCGAGAACGGACGGTCCGTTGCTTACAGCTTGTCGGCAATGAGTTTTTCCAACTTGCGGATATCCACCGAGAACTTGCGGATGCCTTCGGCGGTCTTTTCGACGGCCATGGCGTCTTCGTTGAAGTCGAAGCGGAAGGTTTCCTCGTTCATCTCCTGCTTGGGGATGTCCATCGCTTGGGCCTTAGCTGCGTCGAGCTTCTGCTCGATCGGCGCCTCGCTTTCGCTCAGTTCCTGGAGCAGGTCGGGGCTGATGGTGAGCAGGTCGCAACCGGCCAACTCGATGATCTGGCCAGTGTTGCGGAAGCTCGCGCCCATCACTTCGGTCTCGTGGCCATGCTTCTTGTAGTAATTGTAAATGCTGTTGACGGACAGCACGCCGGGATCTTCCGCACCGGTGTAGTCGCGGCCCTCGTTCTTCTTGTACCAGTCGTAGATGCGACCGACGAAAGGCGAGATGAGCTGGACCTTGGCTTCGGCGCAGCGGATGGCCTGCGGGAGGCTAAAGAGCAGCGTCAGGTTACAATTGATACCTTCCTTCTGCAGCTCCTCGGCGGCAGCGATACCTTCCCAGGTGGAGGCGATCTTGATCAGGATGCGCTCGCGGCTGATGCCGTTATCTTCGTACAGCTTGATTAGCTCCTGGCCCTTTTTGATCGAGCCGGCCTTGTCGAAGGACAGGCGGGCGTCGGTTTCGGTCGAAACGCGACCCGGAACAATTTTGAGAATTTCCATGCCGAAGTTGATCAGCACGTGGTCGATGATGCTTTCGACCAGCGCATCGCCCGCTAGGCTGCTGCCCTGGTGATCGGTGATGGCCTTGTCCAGCAACTCTTGGTACTGCGGCATTTCAACCGCCTTGAGGATCAGGCTGGGGTTCGTGGTGGCGTCCTGCGGGAGGTAGGCCTTCATGGCCTCAAAGTCACCCGTGTCGGCCACGACTTTGGTGTACTTTTTGAGCTGTTCGAGCTGGCTCGTGCCAGCGGCTGTTTGGGCTTCCATAATGTCTCTCTAGGGTTGGTCTATGCGGTTAGATAACTAGGTCTATCTCAGAAACCTAGCGGTGCCAGCGAAAACTGCAAATCCTCCGCTCCAGCGACACGCAACTGTCACAAACTCCCCCGGGAGGGCCGCGATCTCCAGGCTGGCCAAGGACAGCCCGGCGTGCTGCAATTGTGCGCTTATGACATCCCCCTCTGTTTTCCGTCGTGGCCTGGCCTTGCTGGGCGCTTGCACCCTGCTCCTTTCCACTGCTAGCCTGCCCGCCATGGCAGCAGAACTCCTGACCGAAGAAGAAATGGCCAAGGTCGTGACCACGCCCTCCGGCCTTAAGTACGTCGACGTCAAAGTCGGCGAAGGCCCCGAAGTGAAGTCGGGCGACAAGACGCAAATGCACTACGTCGGTCGCTTGATGGAAAACGGCAAGAAATTCGATAGCTCCCGCGACCGCGGCCAGACCTTCCCCTACGTCCATAAAGTCAGCGGCGTCATCCCCGGCTGGACTGAGGGCGTCAACGGCATGAAGGAAGGCGGCATCCGCAAGCTGATCATCCCCTCCCGCCTGGGTTACGGAGCCCGCGGCGCTGGCGGTGCCATCCCGCCGAATGCCGACCTCTTCTTTGAGATCGAGATCGTCAAGATCGACAACTAAGCCTTGTGACGCTGGCTGAGTACCCGCCGATATCTCCATCGGCGGTGGTCTTTGGAACGTAGCTTCTCTTTGGGCTTTGCCCCTCTGTGGTTTGAGCTTTCTGCGTTACCTGCTAGGCATTTCCCCCTTGTTCGTCTATTTTAAGGCATGCCCTTGTACGTTTACGAACTGGCGGACGAAAACGAGAGTTGCAAAATCTGTGGCGGCTCCTTTGAGCTCAACCGGCCGGTCGATCGCGCCCCGCTGGAAAGATGCCCAATCTGCAAGAAGGCCGTCCGCAAATGCGTGACCGGCTTCAACACCCCAACGGTGGTGAAGCCCTTCTCGGTGAGCGACGCGAAATCCGCCGGCTTTACCGTGCTGGAGAAGCGCGACAAAGGCGTCTACGAAAAGCAGTAGCCCCACCCCTCCCTCTTCTCAGTCATGCCTTGCTGCCAAGTTGCCACCAACGTTCCGACCGATCACGACGGGCTCGACGCCTTGGCGGATGCCCTCTCCCCCAAGATTGCGGAGACTCTCGGCAAGTCGGAGGACTATGTGCAAATTGTCTTACTGCCCGGCCTGACCATGCGCTTCGGCGGGAGTCCAAAACCGACCGCTTTCGTCCAACTCGTTAGCCTTGGCTTGCCGCGTGAACAAGCAGCTCCGCTGTCCGCCCTCATCTGCACGGAACTGGAAGCCCATCTGGCTATCACGCCCGCTCGCGTCTTCATCGAGTTCACCAGCGCCGAACGCGAACTCTTCGGCTGGAACGGCAAGACCTTTGCTTAACGGGCTCTAATTCCTGGGATTAAATTCGTCGAGCCGGCCTTGCAGCGCGAGCTGGCACCATTCCCAGCGCTTGTTGATCGTCAGTTTGGGTGACTCCAGTTCCTCGAAGTCGGCGAGGTCCTGCGCCACTACTGCTTGATTGAGCTTGGTGGTGACGGCGACCAGCGCCTCTTTGATCCCCTCATCCGTCAGCTCGCCGTGCGGAGCAAGATCCAACGGCTCACCCGCCTCGATCAAGGCATGCGGTTTGTCTTCGCGGAAGAATTCGTAGCGCAGGCCAAGCGGAAGGACCTGCACGCCGGACGTTTTGTTGGCGAGGTAAGCGGCTCCGGGCTTCACTTCAATCGGTCGATGCGGGCTAACCAACTCGCCTTGCGGAAAGACCCAGACCAAGGCGGCTGGTTTCTGGAGCAATTCCAGCGCATAGCGCACGCTGGCCGCGGCTTCGCGGCGATCGTCCAAGTTTACGCCAAAGGCACCGATCCAGGTAAAGAAGCGATTAGGGCGGAGTTGCTTCTCCTCCATCATGCAGTAGAAATCACGCTCGGCCAAAACGCGAGTGAGGCGGAAGATCATCAAGCCGTCCCACCAGCCGGCGTGATTGCGTACCGCTAGAACTGGCCGCTGCGGGT
>CAWUJC010000270.1:0-4731 GCA_963922355.1 uncultured bacterium
GGCGGCCCAAGTTCATCAATCCGGGGGCGATGTCCGAGCCCAACTCCGCGCTGTGGTTGATCGTGCGGGAACGTCTGCGCATCTGGAACCGGATCCCGGATTACCTCGATGTCTTTGTCGCCGCAAAGAAAGGCCAAGCGTTGCCCCCGCCCGTCTTGCACGAGGCCAACCGCAAGGTGATGGAAACGAGCCAGGGCTACGTGGTGGATCTGATTGAGCACGGTACGAACTGGCAGGTGTTGCAACGAGGCGTCAACATGGAGCGTGGGTATGAATCTCTCATGGCGCTCGATTCCGCAGTCTACGACTTGGTGCTCCAGAAGCAAAACTACCTGCGGCGCTTCCCCAAGAGCTTGGCCGTGAAGCGCTATTTGGAGGCCGAGGCCCTCGAATTACAAAATGCCATTCCCCGGGTGGTCAACGTCTTCAAGCGCTTTGATCTGGAAGAGATCAACGACTACATGCAGACCTTGCGCGATGATCACCCGCGAATCGACCAACGCGTCAAAACCTATCTGGATGGTCAGCGCGGTTACATCGACGACCGCGATCGCTACACCATTGTTGATTCGGCCAGTCGCCTGCACCGCATTTACTGGCTCGTGTATCGCATGCTGACCATCGCCAAGATTCGCGTCGCTTGGGAACAGGGCGAAACGCTGACGGACGAAGAGTTGACCCTCAGTGCGGTCTTCGAGACGGAGACCGAATGCGAGTCCTGCTTGGAGCATGACCACGGCGAGAAAATTTACCAGGATCCTCAGGTCAACCTAGGTAAAACAGATCCTCCATCTGACGTCGTTGAGACAACCGAAAACAAGGGGAACGAAAAGGTCCTACATCTGCCCTTAAAAAGGCCACCGCGCCCGACGCGCTACGTCCGCCGGGGGATGCGCCGACATAACCATTTGCCGCGCCGACGGGGGCGTACTCGTTCGGACGGCGAGGGAATTTAGGTGGCGCTAGGCCAACTCGGGCGCGACCCGAATGGCGTCGCCCGCCAAGGGGTGGACCGTGTTCTTGGTAGGTCGGAGGTAAAGGGTGTTGGCGCCGTCCAGGAGTTGGCGCTCCCGGCTCTCGGCCAGGAAGAGGTGATCCCAAAAGCGTTCCAGGCAGCACGCCGCCTCGATGCCTGGTTGGGCGGCGAGTTTTACTGCCTTGTCATAAAATGAGGCTGGTCGACGCCGGGCAGTTGATCGGGGAAGAACAAATTGGCCGCCCGGGCGGAAGGCAAAAGTTGTGGGGCAGGGCGCCTCAATCAAGGGCTCGTAATACATGGCCATGGGGAGTTCTGCGCGCTCAGTGTTTTTCGTCCACGGCACGTGGAGCCGCCGACCGCGGTCGTCATCGGTATCGATGATAAAGCCCAACCACTCAAAATCTGCCACCGTCCGCAGCCCTTCGGTGACAGCTGCGACCCGGCCTTTCAGGTCAGGCACGTGGTCAAATGGATAGCCTTGGAGGAAGAAGGTGACGTCTGCCAGCGAGTCGTAACGCGTGGCCAAATGGTGCAGATGGGTGTGGGCTTCCCGGCCTAGATTAGGCAGAGCAATGGCCTCCGCCTCGCGCTTGTTTTCGGCGCTTTTGTCGTAAATCGTCACCTGCAGCGAGGGCACTTGGGCGCGTAGATTACGCAGCCAATTGAGGTTTTCCTCATGGCGGGCAATGACTAGCTCAACCTGGGGCGTGACGTGCATCTGGCTGAAGGTAGCGTACTTGGAAGAAAGGTCCAAAATCCAAACGGGCAAAGCTCACAGGCTTGGCCTCACCGTATCTCCCTCCATCTTTTTGACGGAATTGACGGAGTGGATAGAAAGTCTCAACGGGTTGGCCACCATCACCCACAGCCATGTCGTAAATTTGGTTTATTTGGTCATTCCGTCTGATCCCTATCCGTCGTGATGAAGAAGAAAGTCCCACTCGTAAACGGGCCAAATCCCAAGTCGCGCGGGCGAGAATTTGGGCTTTGTTTTTTGATCTTTGTCTTTTGCCCGCGCTTGACAATGCGCGGAAAGGTGGTTCACTACGCGTACTCTTATCGAGAGCAGCGGAGGGACCGGCCCGTTGATGCTGCGGCAACCGAGAAGGGTGACCGAGAGAAATCGGCTCACGTTTCTGCCCAGGTGCCAAACCCGGCCCGAACCAGCGACAGGCGTTGGCTCGGGGAGGATGAGAGGGATCAGTTGCTTTTCCAACTGTTTGTTCCCATCCGCCAACTCGACCCTCGGTAAGAGTCGAAACTATGGGAATCGAATTTTTTAGCCACCTCAAGTGCCGCGAATGCGGGCGCTTGTATCCGAAAAAAGCCATCCACGTTTGCGAGTTCGACTTCGGACCGCTCGAGGCCGATTACGACTACAGCCTCATTCGCCAGCACATCTCGCGCGAGAAGATCGAGAGCCGCCCGCAGAGCATGTGGCGCTACCGGGAGCTCCTGCCGATTGAGGAAGAGCCGACCGTCGGCCTGCAGGTGGGCTACACCCCGCTCGTCCGCGCCAAGCACCTCGCCCAGGCCCTCGGCGTGAAGGAAATCTACATCAAGAATGATACGGTCAACTACCCGACCCTTTCGTTTAAGGACCGCGTCGTCAGCGTCGCGCTCTCCCGTGCGGTCGAGCTGGACTTTGACATCGTGGCCTGCGCCTCGACTGGCAACCTGGCCAACAGTGTGGCGGCCAACGCCGCCAGCGCTGGTCTCAAGAGCTACGTCCTCATCCCGGCTGACCTGGAAGCGACCAAGGTGCTCAACTCCCTGGTCTACGGCACGAACGTGGTCGGCATCCACGGCGCTTACGATCAGGTCAACCGCCTCTGCTCCGAGATTGCCGGCAAGTACGGCTGGGGCTTCGTCAACGTGAACCTGCGGCCCTACTACGCCGAAGGCTCCAAGACGATGGGCTTTGAGATTGTCGAGCAGCTCGGCTGGAAGATCCCGGCGCAAACGGTGGTCCCGATGGCCAGTGGCTCGCTGCTGACCAAGATCACCAAGGCCTACGAAGAAATGATCAAAGTCGGCCTGATGGACTCGGCGCCGTTTTCCATCTTCGGCGCCCAGGCCACCGGCTGCAACCCGATCTCCCTGGCCTCCAAAGCCGGTACGGACTTGATCAAGCCGCAGCCCAAGCCGGACACCATTGCCAAGAGCTTGGCCATTGGTACTCCGGCCGACGGCTACTATGCGGTCAACGCGATGAAGCAGACCGGTGGCGCCTGCGAGGATGCCACGGACGAAGAAATCGTCGAAGGCATCCGCCTTCTGGCCGAAACTGAAGGTATCTTCGCGGAAACCGCGGGCGGCGTGACCATCGCCTGCACCAAGAAGCTGATCGAAAGCGGTCAGCTTCGGCGCGATGAGCCGATTGTGGCCTGCATCACCGGCCACGGCCTGAAGACCGCCGAAGCCGTGCAGGAGCATCTGCCCGCGCAGCGTGAAATTAAGCCCAGCCTCCGCGAGTTCGACGCCTTGCTCGAAGCGGAGAAAGCAGAAGGCATCACCGCTTAAGTTGGCCTTAAATCTACCTCTGCCACCGGTGCTTTCACCGGTGGCGTTTAAAATCCTCCCTGAGAACATCCTTTATGAGTATCCCCGTAAATATCCCCACGCCGCTTCGCGGCCTCACCGGCGACAAAGAAACCGTGGAAGCCACCGGCGCCACCATCGCCGAAATCATCGACGACTTGAATAAGCAGTACCCCGGCATCGGCGAACGCTTGCTCAAGGAAGACGGTAGCCTAAGCCGCTTCGTCCTCATTTGCCTGAACGACGAAGACGTTCGCTTCCTTGACGACAAAGCCACCGCTGTGAAAGAAGGCGACGAGGTGAGCATCGTCCCGGCCGTCGCTGGCGGCTAGCCAACGTGACGTTGGATCCAATTAATTTTTTACCGGAGGAGGGTAGGGCGGTCTGTCTCTAGACCGCCTCGCAAAAGGACGAACTATCCGTCTGTCTGGTTGCCCCGCCGCCGGGACGTCGGCGGCTACCGGGCTTTTGAGGAAGCTACACTTGCTTAGCGTGAAAAATCGGATCAGGCGCAGCGTCACGCTGGCTTTGGCTTTGGCTCTTTCAGGCTTCTATTTCCTTGTTTCTTGAATCTAAAACCTTAGCGTGCCCCTATGGCTGAAGAGAAACGCCGTTTCTGGCTGAACTACACCAGCGAAAGCTCGACCCGCCCCATCCTCTGCGAACTGGGGCGCAAGTTCGATCTTGTCTTCAACATCCGCAACGCCAGCGTGACGACTGAAGTCGGTCTGATCGCGATCGAGCTGGAAGGTGAGCGCGAAGAAATCAAATCCGCCATCACTTGGCTGGAGGAGATGAAAGTCATCGTCGAGCCGGTCGAAATCCAGACCATCGAAGGCTAGCTTAGAGAAATTTCAAAGTCCAAACCGGCAAAGCTCAAAGGCCTTGCCCGCCAGGTTTGAGTGTTGAGTAGGTGAGGTTTGGACTTTCTCTAGCTCGACTGGCTTTGCGCCAAAGCCTCGAGCACGCCGCGAACTTTCGGCACCTCATGCGTGCGAAGGAGGTCGACTTGGCCCAGCCGGGCGGCTAGGGCGAAGAAAGGCTCGGCGATGCGCACTTCATCTTCGAAGGCCTCGAAGGCGTGGGGCAGGGCTTGGCAGACCGGCCAGCCGAGTTTGCGGAGGCGGAAGGATTCCAGAAAGACGCGGAGTTGGTAGCGGACGCGCTCGGCGCTGTCCTGCAAATTTTTGTAGTAAAAGCCGAGGCCGGGA
>CAWUJC010000271.1:0-4731 GCA_963922355.1 uncultured bacterium
TTGGCAACGTCCCACTCGGACAATTGAGCCAAGTCGCCGAAATGCGCGCCGAGGTGACCAAGGCCGAAGCGCAGGTCCCCCTCGCCATGTCGGAAGCCTTCCGCTCCGGCAACCTGGGTCTGATGGATTACTACCGGATGAAGAACATCCAGGCTGACACCGGCATGCGCGACTCGATTGCCGGACAGGACGGCGATGGCGAAACAACCACCGCTCCGCAAAACTAAGGACTAGCTTCCTCCGCTCATGGAAAATTGGCTCGGCATCCTTATCGTCATCGGGTACCTCCTCTGGGAGGTGTTTTCCCGGGTCCTTAGCTGGCGCCCCGAAGTCAAAGAACCGGAGGAAGAAGACAAGAAGCTGGACGAACTCTTCGGCGAACCCGAGCCGGAGGGTGTGGAGCCTCAACAAAAGCCGCAGACCTCCCCCCTCCAGCGGGAAGAGCAACGCGAACAACCAGATCAACCGGCCAAGCAGTCGCCGCCCCCACCAGTTCGGGAAAAGTCACCGGACCAGGAACTCGCCGAAGCTCTCGGCCTGCCCGTGGGTATGTTCCAGGAAAAGCCTCAGCCGCCGCCGCAAAAGAAGATGCCGCCGGTCCGCCCGCCAGCCGTCCCGGCCCAGGCTCAAACCCAAGCGCCAACCACGTCGCAACCGAACTACTGGGAACAGCAGCTCGCTCAGCAAAAAGAGCAGCGCCGCCGCCAGCAATCGAACAGCCGTGAGCGGGATCTCGCCAAACGCTTTGAGCAACAGGCACAAAAGAAGAAGCAACCGGCAACGGCCTCCACGGCGGGCGATCTGACCGGTCTGCCCGCTTTACTTCGCTCCCCGGCCAGCGCCCGTCAGGCCATCGTGCTGCGCGAGGTGCTTGGACCCGCTCCGGGTCTGGCCCCCGCTGGGCAACCACGCGAATCCAACACGCCGTTTATTTAGGCCCCTTTTTACTCCAGAGGGGCTCCGGCGGGTTTAGCTTTCGCTTCGGGCCGAAAGCAGTAGGCTGTGGGGCTCATGTCCCGCCCTTCGTTTAGTGATGTTCTTGGCCAGCCAAATTTCTTTCGGCTCTGGCTGGGGCAGATCATTAGCTCGGTGGGCGACCGCTTCTATCAGTTTGCGCTGCTCAACGTGGTACTGCTGGGCAGCGAGTACGGCCAAGACACGGCGCGGGTTGTTTTC
This sequence comes from uncultured bacterium, assembly GCA_963922355.1. GTDB lineage: Bacteria > Verrucomicrobiota > Verrucomicrobiia > Methylacidiphilales > UBA1321 > CAWUJC01. The sequence goes on from CAWUJC010000271.1 coordinate 1,177, forward strand.
TGCGGCATGCTCCCCGGGTTGGTCTTTGCGCCCTGGATCGGCTGGGCGGTTGATCGCTTCGAACGCAAGGGCCTGCTCATCTTTACCGACGTGGTGCGCGCCCTGCTCGCCGTGGCACTGTTTTTCTTCGGCTACCTCTCCCAGAACCTCACCCTGATTTTCGCCATCATTTTCCTCATGGGGTGGATGAATGGCCTCTTCATCCCAGCTCGGCAAGCCGCCCTGCCCCAGCTGGTTTCCGGCAAGCAACTCGTGACGGCCAACGCGCTGATTTCCATGGTCGGGATCATTGCCAGTATGGTCGCCAGCCTCGTGGCGGTGATCGTAATCGCCATCTTCGGGCAGCGCAGCAGCTTCTTGCTCACGGCCTTTGGCTTCATGCTTTCGGCCTGGCTCATCATGCGGATTGACCGTCCCTTGCGTCCGCAAGCCAATCCGAACGAGGACAAGATCAAGAGCAGCTTGAACGAATTGCTCGAAGGTCTCCGCGTCACCTTTCGCCGCCCGGGGTTGGCCTCGCTCGTCATCACCCGCAGCGTCTTTGCCTTCATCAGCGGGTTCTTTTTGATCGTGGTGCTGGAGCATACTGCCAAGCACGTGGACCTCACGATGATCGACGGCGTGGCCGACTGGATGGTTGGCTCGCTCACCCCGATTTGTGAGTTGGTTGGCCTGAAACCACCGGTGATTGAAGAACGCCAAATTCCGTTTATCGGCGCGGGCGCGCTCTTTGGCGCGATGGGGATCGGCTTGGGCCTGGGCGTCTGGTTCTGCGGGAAGAGTAAGCGCTGGAGCCACTGGAACGGTCTCCCCTTCCTTGGCCTGTTTCTGCTCGGGGCCGGCACGTTTGGCTACGCGCAATTGGGTACCATCGGTCAAGCCATGGTGCTGACGATTGGCCTCGGCTTCCTCGGTGCGGTGATTCCCATTCCGATCGAAGCCCAACTGCAAAACGAAACCAGCGACGAACATCGCGGCCGCGTCTTCGCCCTGGCCAACTTCGGCTCCACGATGGCCTTCCTCCTCGCCCTAGCCATCAACTTGGATGGCTACCTGCTGGCGACCCGCGGAGCCACGCAAATGGTCCTCGACCTGGGCCTCGGCACTATGGGCGTCGCCCTCCTCCTCGCCCTCTTCAACCGCAAACGCCTGCAGACGTTCTGGGAAGGTCATTCGCCGACCGACAACGAAAGCTACGGCGAACCGGAAGAAGCAGCGCTACGCAGCGGGCCGCCAGAAAGTGAGAAGTAGCCTGTCTCGATTAGGCTAACTTGGAGGGAAAAACTTAAGCCTTGGTCCGAGGCTCAGCCTGAGTAGCTGGCTCGGGCTTGACGTCGATGGTCTCGCCATCGGTCTCTTTTTTCAACTGGCGAGAAGGCGCCGGATCATCTGCCTGCGCCAAGTCGGCCGCTTGCTGGACCTCCCGGTCGAACTCGCCCTTGGCCTTCTTAAATTCGCCCACGCTGCGGCCCAAACCACGCGCCAACTCGGGGATCTTCTTGGCCCCAAAGAGGAGAAGTACCACAAAGATAATGGCCGGGATTTCCCAACCAGACGGGACGAAAGCAAGAGTCGGATTCATCTGTATATCAGTAACCTACTTGGCCCGGCGAAGTTGCGCAAACCAATTCGACTGACGCCGAGAAAGGCCAAAGTACAGATTTTCAAAACCCAAAGGTGCCATCATATCGAAGTTCGATAACTTGGCGTTTTGGCAGTTTGTCTTTTGAATTTCCCCTAATGCCGTCCTGCTGCCCGAGTCTGACCACGGAACTGGCTATCCGTCACCACCGGGGTGCCTTTGACCTCCTCGATGATCAATTGGCAAATGAAGATGCCCGGGTGAAGCAGGTAATGGATCGGGCTCATGTTGGTGATCTCCAGCGTGATGGTCCCGGAGAAACCCGCGTGGATGGTCGGGGCCGTAAAATGCACAAGGATGCCGCAACGCGCCAAGCTGCTCCGACCTTCGACCCGCGCGCTGTAGACGGGCCGCCCTTCGCGGATGGGAAAGTCCACTTTCTCAATTGTTTTCGCCAGGATGAGTTGCCCGCTCTTGAGCTGAAAGGGGCGATCTTCGGTGATGGTGAAATGCTTGGCGTGATGCGACCACATCTCGGCCACGTTGTGGCGACTCAGGTCGATGGGTGAAGGCGCGTCCGGCTCCAGGGCCAGGATCTCATCCGCCAAACGCAAATCCACGGCGCTGGTGTTAAAGGGCTTACAGGTGGGGTCGTCACCAGCCAGAGGGCCAATGGCAAAATCGCCTCGTTCCAGCCCTCCGGCAATCTCCGTATTGCTTAAAATCATGCGCACCAACGTTGTAAAGGCAGGTTGCGCCCCTTGGGAAGGGTGAATTTTCGAAAATAATTCTGCAAGTCCGCTAAATTTATTCGTAAGTGCATCCAAGCGAGACCGCTACGCAAAATGCCGCTCGACTTTTCCCGCATCCATCTGTAATTCTGAATTGAAGCTACCACAGGTAGGAGGGATACGCCGAGAGCAGCCATGCGACGGCTCCGGGAATCTGATGTTGCCACCATGCTCGAAGAAATAAGACAGGCCAGCCAAGGCAACCTCGTCCTCTGCTTTGTGGGCGTGGGCTCGGCTTTCTCCAAGCGTAACGCCCAAACCGCGCTGATTATTGCCAAAAATGGGACGACGATTCTGGTCGACTGCGGCACCACCATTCCCATCGCGCTGAGTAAACAAGGCATCTCGGTCAGCGACTTCGATTACTACCACATCACCCACAGCCATGCCGACCACATCGGCGGAGTGGAAGAACTTCTCCTCACCTGCCGCTACGTCTTGGGGACCAAGCCCAAGTTCATCATCACCTCGCAGTACCAGGACATCCTGTGGGAAAAATCGCTCAAAGGTGGCTGCGAGTACAACGAGACGGGCCTGCTCCATTTCAGCGATTTGATGGACCCGATCCGCCCCGAGTGGGTCTGCGCCCATCCGCGCGAGATTTACACCATCGACGTAGAGGGCATCCACCTCGACATCTTCCGCACCATTCACATCCCCGGCAAGGTGCAGGACTGGGCGCAAGCCTTCTGGTCTACTGGCCTTTACATCGATAAGCGCGTCCTCTTCACCGCCGACACCCGCTACGATCCCGAGATTTTCACCGACCTCGACATGAGCAGTTGCGAGGCCATTTTCCACGACTGCCAGCTGAACGAACCCGGGACGGTGCACGCCACCTACAGCGAGTTGAAACAACTCCCGAGTGACATCCGCCAGAAGACTTGGCTGACGCATTACAACGACAACTACGAATCGTTCACGCCGAGCGAAGATGGCTTTGCCGGCTTTACCGAAGCCTGGAAGTTTTACACCTGGCAGCTTGATGGCCAAAAGCTGAAACAGCCCGCTGCCGCCTAAGCGGTCTACGCGGCCCGAGCGGCCTAAGCGCAAAGGCTTTTACTCAACAAAAAGGCGACCCGCCCGGCGACGCACGTGCCGCCCCTTGGCCACATTAATTTTGGCCGGCTGTACCTGATGCAGAAGCCGTCGTGCGGCTTCCACGTCGTCAAAAGCCAGGTC
>CAWUJC010000272.1:0-4725 GCA_963922355.1 uncultured bacterium
AGCCGCCGGCAAAAAACAACTCGTTTTGCCCAACGTCCAGCGCTTTGAGATGATGCCGGACGGCACCCTGCTCAACATCGAGGAATTTGCCCGTGAGAATGGTTTGGATGTCCTTTTTGTCACCGACATCGTCGATGCGACGGAAAAAGTCCTGAAGCATGACCTGCCGCCGCAACCCATGGTGGCCAGCACGCCCGGAATTGAAGGCCCTCTTTTCTCTTACTTGAGCGATCTGGCCAAGAAAGAACGCCAGCCCCTGAGTGCTTCTGAAAGCACTTGGCCACGAGCCCCTGCCTCTTACAACCGCCTTCGCCCAGAGCTGCGCAGTCTTTGGCAGGATGTCTTCAAGTCCTACGCCGATGGCTCTGATGCCCTCACCGCCGGTTTGCTCTACGTGAGCTGGCTCAAGTTCATCGAGGCCAACGCCAAGATCCGCGCTATTGAGGCCTTCGAGAAGGACCCGTCGATGACGCACAAGCAACTGGAAGAACAAGCCAGTGCCCTGCGTATCAAGATCAACGATGCCATGAACCAACCCGGCATCGACCGCGACGAACTGCAGAGCGCCTTGGTTTTGGCGGAAAAAGCGGACACGCTTTACGCCGTCAACGCTCGCCTGGAAGGCTCGCAAATCTTTGCCCGCCAAGCCTTTGGCCCCCGCAGCGCCGCCACCAAGGAGGAAAAGAAGCTCGCGCTCCAGCGCCTGTTTGGAGCCGTGCAGGAAACCGATTACTGGCTGGGCGCTGTGGCCGCCTACGACGGCATGGTTGACAAAATCAACGGTGGCAAGAAGAAGGAAGTTTACGGTCGAGCAAAACTCTGGATTCCTCAGCTTGTCCCCACCTATCTCGGTGCCGCAGAACTCTTTACCCTGGGCCTCAAGCAGAACGCCAACCGCATCGGCAAGATGGGGCTCCTTGATCCCTACCTCGCCACCTACGCCCGCGTCTTACGCGACGCCAAGAGCCAATGGGAAGCCGAGCGCCGCAAAAGCATGCCGGTGACCAGCGCGGAAGCCACCGAAGAGAACATCGACGCGATTGGCTTCCAACCCGGAGATGCCTTTAAACCGCCGAAAGCACCGGTTCCTCCTCCGCCACCGCGCACCATGAGCGATGTCGCCCGCTGCCTGATCTGGGTGAACGACTACTGCGAGCTGGAGACCCTCAACCTTAAGTACCTCAAACTCAACGGTTTTTACGACAAAAAGAAACAGACCTGGGAAATCCCTCGCCGAGCTATTCTCCAGCAAATGGTCCAGTTTGGTGACTTGGCCGCCCGTCGTGGTATCGCCTTCGCCAAGGAGGTTGGGGTGGACCCGGCGATCATCTCCATGATCTACACCCGCGCCAATTACTTGCGCAACAGCCAGAACACAGATGACCGGATTGAATCGCTCCGCCAGTTCTGGCGCTGCACGATGCTCGGGAACATGTGCTGGCAGCTGGGCTACGTGCCGCGCGCCCGGGCCACTCCGGTTGCTCCGGTGCAAGAAGCTGAACCGCAGGAAGATGAGACGACTCAGCTCGACCCTTCCGCTCAGCCAGCACCGCAACAAGCCCCGGCCCCGCAGGCCACTCCGGCACCGCAAGCGGCCCCGGTTGAGCAAGCTCCGGCGCCTCAACCTGTTCCGGTGCCCGCCCAGCCTCAGCCTACCCCGGCTCCGCAACCCGAGACCGCTCCGCGTGCTCAACCCGCCTTCCCCGGCTAACCCCGGGGCAAAGTGCCTCGACAAGTTTCTTCCTTTCAAGCGTCAGAAAAGCTGGAACCCAGCCTCTGATTGGTGTTCTGCCCTTTTTGCCAAACGGTAAAACGGGCATAAGACCCGCTTGCTAAGGCTGCTGAACCTCGGTAAATTTTCTCCAAGTATATGGCTACTCCCTCCCCCCAGGATTCCCCTCCTCCCATGGATGCCAAGAAGGCGCCCAAGAAAAAGAAGAAGCACGTCTTTCGCCGGATCTTTAATCTGGTGTTGTTTGCCGGTGTCCTCCTGGGCATCCAGGGCGTCATTGCCGCCTATCTGGTTGCGTCCCATTACTCCAATAAGGCCGAACAGATTGACCTGGGGCTGCTGGAGCGTTTTCCGGTCTCCACCCTATTCTTTGACCGCAACGGTGAAGAGCTTGGCCGAATCTTCAGCGAGAACCGCACGCTGCTGACCGAGGAAGAAATTCCGGACCTGATGCGCAAAGCCGTCATCTCGATGGAAGATGAGCGCTACTATGAACACGGCGGGATCGATTATACCGGCTTGGCCCGCGCTATGGCGCGCAACGTCCGCGCCGGTCGCATCGCGCAAGGTGGTTCGACGCTAACCCAGCAGCTAGCCAAGCACATCCTGGGTGACTTCTCCCGCAGTTACGAACGTAAGTTGGTGGAAGCTTTCCTCGCCCTGCGCATCGAGAAGGAATACAGCAAGCAAGAGATCATCAACTTTTACCTCAACCGCATTTTCTTCGGAAAAAATCACTACGGCTTGGCCAGCGCCGCTCGCGGTTACTTCGATAAAGAGCCGCTCGAACTGAGCCTCGGCGAATGCGCCATGCTCGCCGGCATCATTAGTGCGCCCAACGCCAACTCCCCGCGCACCAGCATCAAGCGCGCCTCTCAACGCCGGGATATTGCTCTGCAGAAGATGGTCGATAACGGCTATATCACCGCCCAAGAAGCGGCCGAAGCCAAGTCCATCCCCCTGCGTGTCGCCCCGCGCAAGCCACTTGGCGTGCTCAACTACGCCATGGCCTACGGCGTGAAGCGTGTGCAGGAAATTCTCGGAATTAAGGACGCCGAAGAAATCCCGCCCGGCCTTCAGGTTTATCTTACCGTCGACAAAAACACCGAGGCCAACGGACAGAAGGCTCTCACCCAACAACTCAAAGCGCTGGAAGCCAAGATCAAGGCCGAAGGCTCAGATGACGGCGACACCAAGAACCCGCTCCAAGCGGCCGCCATGGTGGCGGATGCCTCGACCGGAGCCATCCGCATTCTGGTCGGCGGACGTGACTTCCTCAAATACAGCTTCGACCGCTCCTACATGGCCCGGCGCGAAAACGGGGCCGCCATCCAGCCCGTCCTCTACGCTTTGGCCTTCCAGGACTTGAACCTCCACCCGGCTTCCCCGATCAATGCCTCTTTTTACGATCTAGCCGAAGGGCTGCCGGAGGATGAAAAAGGATTGGGCGACCCGTACCGCGACCTCGCCAGCCGCTTCGTCACCGTGCACGACAATCTGGCCCTGGGCCTGAAGTATTCCGCAGGTCGGGTAGGCGATACCCTGGGCGAGAAGAACATCCTCGATTTCTACAAGCAAGCCGGCGTTGACCTAAGCAAGGACGGCAAGGAGAAGCTTAAGCCGCTCACGCTTTGGGAGACCCTTCAGCTCTATCAGGTGCTGGCGAATCAGGGCCAACCCGAGAAGCTCTACCTCGTCGAGAAGATCATTGATCCCAATGGCGAGGTCATCTACCAGCACGCGCCGAATCCGAAAAAGAGCATTCTGGATCCGCTCGTCGCCAAGCAGTTGACGCTGACGCTGGAAAGCGCCGCTAAGGAAGGTCGCGCCCGCAACCTCATCACCGATTTCGCCTTCCCCTCCCCATTTGCTGGCATCGTTGGCTTCTCGGAAGGTTACCGCGATGCCTGGTTCATGGGCTACACCACTGACCTCGTGGGCGGCGTTTGGGTCGGCTACGACAAGAGCCATCAGATCGCCAAAAAACAAACCGCTCAAAAAGCCGCGCTGCCGATCTGGAATCAGGTCATGCGTGTGGCGATGAAAGCCGAAAACTTCCAGGGCAGCGACTTTGAAGTGCCGGAAGAACTGGCCAAGGTCACCGTGGACCGCACTACCGCCGAGGTCATTGGCCAAGCCTTCTACTCCCCGGGCAAAGGCAACATTTTCGTCTACCTCAAGCAAAGCCAGCTCAACGAAGCCAACCGCAACGCAAAAATGGCGGCGGAAAAGGTCCAGCAGTCGGAAGACTGGACGGCTTGGCTCTCGACTATGTTGGCTGACGAAACCGACGATGGCTTTGATCTTGAAGCCTCCAGCGACTACCTGGCGGAAAACATCCCGCCGGTGGCGTGGTTCCGGATGCCCGGCGTCCGCGGCGATATTTTGATGGCCGATGGCACTCCCCTTGCCACGACCAAGCAAACGCAAAACCTGGTGGCCCGCTGGCCTCCGCGCGAAGTGGCCCCCACCAAAAACGACGCGCTGAATTGGATGCAGGATCGCATCTCCAAGGCCGGGGCTTGGCTGGGCAAGGAAATCGACATCCCTTGGTCCGATCTGGAAAGCCTCTACACTTATAAGCGCTTCTTGCCGGTGACCATCGCGGAAGACCTCGATCGCGAGCAAATTCGGAGCTTTGCCGGCAGTAAGCTGCCTGAATGGGGCTTCCAGCTCCAAGGTATGCCCATCCGCGTTTACCCGCAGGGCGACATGGCCGCGCACATCATCGGCTTCCTGAACCGCAAGCAAGGCATCAGCAACGGTAAGTTCCTGGCCGACGAAGTCATCTACAACGACTACGAAGGGGTCGCTGGGCTTGAGTCTCAATTCAATGAGCAGCTCAAGGGCGAAGAAGGCAAGATCACAATCAAGACCACGCCCGACGGCTTCGTTCAGCGCCTTTTCATCAACAAGGAAAGCAGCGTTGGCCTGAATGTCCGCACGACCCTGAACTTCAAGCTCCAGGAAATCGTCGAGAAGCACATCCAGTC
>CAWUJC010000273.1:0-4681 GCA_963922355.1 uncultured bacterium
CTGGCCTGGCCCTTCCGCGCCCTGGGAATCCCCGTGCTGCGTTACCGGCATATTACGGGCTACATCCACCCGAGCTGGAACCGGAGTTTTGCTTACCGGCATGGCGCGTCGGTCGTGGTGGCGACGGCGGAGGCAATCAAGCGTCAATTGGTCGAGGAAATCAAAGTCGCCCCGGAGCGCATCCGCGTGATTGGCGAAGGCGTGGACATGGACCTCTACCATCCTGGCATCGACGGCAGTACCGCCCGCGCTGAGTTTGGCTTGGAGCCCGAGCACGTGGTGGTCGGGACCTGTGGGATGGTCCGGTATGACAAGGGCTACCACACCGTGGTCCGGGCGGCGGCGGAGCTGAAAGACCGCTTGCCGCAGGTGCGTTTTCTTCTCGTGGGCGGGCCAACCCGTGACGGTGCCTATATGAAGCAAACGCAGGCGGAAGCCGAGAAGCTGGGGGTGGCCGACCGCCTGATCTGGACCGGCTGGCGCAACGACGTCCCGCAGCTCATGGCGGCGATGGATATCTTCGTCCTCGCCTCCGCCGGGACCGAAGGCCAGAGCCGGGTGATTCCGGAAGCTTTTGCCCTCGGCAAGCCGGTGATTGGCTCAGACGTGGGGGGCATTCCCGAGTTGGTGGAAGATGGCATCACGGGCTTGATCTTTCCGAAGGAAGATCCGCCCGCCTTGGCCGAAGCGATTCGACGTATGGTGGAGGAAGAGGACCTGCGCACGTCCTGCGCGGAAGCTGGCCACCACATGGCGAAGGACCGCCTGGACATCCGCCGCCGCATGGAAGAGAGCTACGCGCTCTATCGTTCGTTGCTGCGCTAGCGGATCAATCTTCCACCAGCAGCGTTGTTTCCCAGTCTTTCCAGACGGGATCGAGGCCAAGGGTGCGAAGGAGTTCGGCCATCTCGGCCGGGCTGCGCTCGTCCGCAATGTGGAATTGCTCGGTGGCTTGGGTACGACTGCAGCCGCTGGTGGAGTTCTCGGACGCCCCACTTTCACAGGTGTTGGCGTGACCGTTTTCCAGCGGGACGGCTTTGCCTTTGATTCGTTGGTGCACGTCTTCGGCTCCGGCGCCGGTGTAGCCGCCTGGCTCGGTGTGGCTGCCCGCGCTGATGTGGGTGACACCAAGAGGCAGCAGGCCATCGCGGAAAGCGGCTGGTTCGCGGGTGCTCAGGACGACGCCGATTTGCGGGAAGCAGAGTCGTAACGCGAGGATGGTTTGGACCAAGTCACGGTCGCTGAAATCAAAGCGCGGCTGGAACTGCCCGGCGGCGGGGCGGAGGCGCGGGAGGCTGACCGTGACGAAGGCCTTCCAGCAATGGCGCAGAAGGTAGTCCACATGTTGGGCCAGGTGGAGCGCTTCTTCTTGCCAGGGGGCAAGACCGAAGAGGGCGCCAATCCCGAGGCGGCGGAACCCGGCTTCGTAGGCGCGTTCCGGGCAGTCGAGCCGCCAGTCGAAGTCGCGCTTGGGGCCGGCGGTGTGGAGTTCGGTGTAGGCGGTGCGGTTGTAGGTTTCCTGATAGACGACTAGGCCTTCCGCCCCGGCAGCCACCAGCGGCCGGTAGGGCTCGGTTTCCATCGGCCCAAGCTCTAAGTGCAAGCTGGGGATGAAAGAGCGCAGACGGACGAGGCATTCCTCCACGTAGCCTTCGCTGACAAATTTCGGGTGCTCGCCAGCGACGAGCAGCAGACTGCGGAATCCCTGCTCGGCCAGATGCCGGGCTTCCGCCTCGACCTGATCGACATTGAGGGTGACGCGGAGGATCGGGTTGTTACGGGAAAAGCCGCAGTAGGCGCAGACGTTGACGCACTCGTTGCTCAGGTACACCGGGGCGAAAAGGCGCATCGTCCGCCCGAAGTGCTTGCGGGTGAGCGCCGCCGCTTGGGCCGCCATGTTTTCCAGTTCGGCCGGAGACTTGGGCGAGAGTAGATCCTGGAAACGGCGCAGCGCGTCGCTCTGACGAACCGTCCCGGCGCGAAATTCCTGCGAAAAACCCATCCCGGCAAGATAACAAGCTCGGGCGACAGAGCAAGGCCCGTTGGTGCGCTATCATGCTGGTATTTTGCCCGGTTTTTGCTACATTTTCGCCCGCATGCCCAAAGCGAAGAAAAAGCCGACACCACTTCCCGAGCAATTGGCAGAACTGGCCGCTGATATGAGTCGGCATTTGGGGGAGGGGCTGGAAGCCTCGTCGGTGTTGACGCCCGAGCACATCCACAAGCTCCGCACCACGGTGAAGCGGTTGCGGGCTCGCTGGCATCTCTTTCGCTCTGGGGTGGGGAAGATGGCGGCGAAGGAAGCCGACCGGAATTTGCGCGATGCCTCGAAGGATTTTTCCACGGCTCGCGATGCCCAGGTACAACTCGATCTGCTGCAAGACTTGGCCCAAAACCGCAGTGGCAAGGGGAAGCCCAACCAAGCCGTGCTGCGCCTGCGCGAAGCTCTGGCTAAGGAACTCTCGCTTTCGGCTCTGGCCACTGAGATGGAGCCCAACCAAAGAGCCCGGCTAATCCACCGCTTTCGGGATGACGCCAGCCGCTGGTCGCAGGCCAAGGATGTCGCCCCGGGCACGCTGGTTGACGGCATGACGCGCGTCTTTAAGCGGGCGCAGAATTTAGCGCACGCGGCCTACCAAAAAGACACACCGGAGGCCTTCCACGAATGGCGCAAGTGGTGCAAGTACCTCTACTACCAGATTGAAGCATTGGCGGAAGTGCAACCGAGCTGGAAGAAGGAGAACATGCTGCTGTGGAAGGAACTGGGCTCGGTCTTAGGCCGACGTCACGACCTCTCCATCACACAGGAGATCTTGGCGCGGAAGGACCCACCCTGGAAAGCGCGCGACCAGGATATCGCGATCAAGCGGACCAAGAATCTGGACACCAAACTGGCCAAGCGTTGCCGCGTTCTTTACGGCATGCTCTTTGGCGAATCGCCCAAAAAGTTCCGCCTGCGCGTCGCCTCCCGGATGCTGGATTAGCGTCGCTTAAGTCGCGCATAAAAAGATTCATGTGACGATTTGGGGGCATCACTTGCTTCCGTGGTCAGCGATCGTAGGTTGCTGGGTTGTTTTAACCACTAACCCAACCTGAATTCCATGAGCGAACACACTACCTCTTGGCCAGATCTTGCCATCGGCCTCTTTGAAAAACTAACCGGCCGCAATGCGGAAATTACCTACGAATTCGAAAACCTCGATGTCCAAGTACCGAGCGGCGTTGGCGAAGGAACCCAGCATGCCCACTGGAAAGTGAACGGCACGCTCAAGATTCGCACGAAAGAAGGCGTCCAGTAATCATCCCGTAGCGATGGCCAAGCCAACGTTACACTTCGAGGCAGATCTGGAAATCACCCGCGGGGGCGAAGTCGCGGTGCGGGTGACCCAGGACCAGGGAACTTTGGTGGCCAACATTTGTGCCAACCGCCACCTGGGGCCGCTGCTGAAGCTGGCTCAACTGAAGTGGAAAATTCCAGGAGCACGTTCCTTCCTTCCACAAATTTTGAATCACGTTTCCATCCCGGTACGTTACCAGCTCAAATCGGTCACCATAGCTGAGCTGGAAGACCAAGCGCCGCCTTCTTTCCTGCTCAGATTTGTGGGGATGGGAGAGCTGCCCCTCCGCGTTTATCCGCTCGCTTTTCTTCGCGCTTGGTTTCGTTAGGGCAGCAATAAACTTGCACCAGCTGGTACGTTTTGAGAGGTTTCGAGTGTGATGCGAGGCTACAGTCTTAGGTGTTTTTTAGCAGCAACCCTATCGATTTTTTTTTTCAATCGGCTTAGCTATGCCATAACAGTTTTTGAAGTGGACTTCGATAGCCCTACTTACGATGGAACGGGCTTTCCGGCTTTGGTCGGACAAGACGGTTGGGTAGATGGTGTTGCCATTACTCCTCCAACACCGCGTGATTCAAATTGGGTTCAAGCAGCAGATCCAAGCTTTGGAACCGGACAAGTCGGTGCCGTTGGTTATCGATCTCCGCAAGGGGTGATAGGAATTATCTGGGATCAAATCAGCCGTCCACTGATTAACGCTCCTATCTTGTCTAAAAAGCCAACCGTCACCATTGAAATGCAGATGCGCTTTAATTTTCAATCACCCACGGATTCGGACAGTTTTGGAGTACGTATCTTTAATCAAGCGGGCTTTTCCGTTAGTCTCGTAACTTTCGACGTCGCTACTTTGCAGATGAGGGCAGTTGGGTTGCCTTCATCAAGTGGCGTGGCTTCAGCTCCGGGGATATTTTCGGCAGATACCACCTACCGTTTTTACACGGAATTAGATTTCAAGCGCGAAGAATGGAGTATCTCCATTGACGGCGGTAACAGTTTTATCTTTGAAGACTTGGCCTTTGAAGGAATAGATACGACTGATCTGAACATGGGGTATCTCAGTTTTGAGCATGTGAAGACGGGTTTTGGGCCTCCAGGTGAGAACATCGATAACTACATGTTGATCGATGATATCCTCATTACCGCAGTACCAGAGCCTACGACAGGCTTTTTGCTTTTAAGTGGCGGTTTAGTCTTCCTGGCGAATCGTCGGAAGTAGAGGCGGTTCGATTAGCGCAAACTGACTTACTCGTTACCGAGAAAACTGGTCAGCCCGGTGGTGGGGCTGGTGGCTCTGGCGGTGGCTGAAGTTGGCGCGAGTCCCATCTCGTAGGCGGCGCGACCGG
>CAWUJC010000274.1:0-4675 GCA_963922355.1 uncultured bacterium
TAAATAACCATGGGGGGGAGCTGTGGGGGGCGATTCAAGCGCGACATTTCGAAGTCCAACCGGAAATGAATGATAGCTCAACCGATCGCGTTGAGCGGCTTGATCTGCGAAGTGATGTTCCGACTTCATGGCAGTTCGATGAAAAACTCTGGAAAGCGAACGAACAAGGCTTGAAGACCGATCAAGCAGGGGCTTCCCTTTTGATTGCGTTTGAAGGGTCTCGCCTGGATGTGATCAGCCGAGGTGGACGTAGTGTAGCCGACGTTAAGATTAATGGGGAGGCACCTTCGCAATTACTCAGCACTTGGGCCGCGACCTTGCCGTCACGCACCCCCATTGATTACCGGCCTGGCATTAACCGGGTCAAAATACACGGTCAACCAGTGGCCGAGACCTGGACGCTAACGGTTGATTCGGCCAGCGAGAACGGAGAGGAGTACACGTTTTCTCTGAAAGGTTCAAAAAGTGGTGATCAGGGGCGAGGCGATCATACCGAGGTCTTTCGCTCGAAGAACGGCATCATTGAATTGCGGCCGGAATGGTTTGCTCTTGCCAATGCGGTGAAGATTAAGAAGAAGCCTTTGCCGGTGCCTTTTGATCTCACTTGGGAGGTTTTCCCGATGGTTCCTGATCAAGTTGAGTTCGGAGCCGATCCCAAGAACCCCAGCGGACAAACGACTCTCATTCAGGGGTTACCTTCAGGTTCTCATCAGTTGGAGCTGATTCCCCAAGAAGGAGATATCCATCTGGAAGAAATCTTGGTTTTCCGCACCGGAGAAACGGTGCCAGAGGAAGATACATCTGAGTGATTTGTTGGGTTTACGGTTTTTGGCTTTCTAAGCGACTGAGTAGTATCATTCTCTCAAGAGAAGATCATCTCCTGCATGAGACATTATAGGTCGTTCTTGGGAAATTTTGTCTCTTGGATGGTGCAGGGTGTACGATCATAATTCTAACGTTAACAACCCTACGAACTCACTAAAGTAACACTACTATGAAAACAACCTTACGTACTTCACTGTTCCTTGTCGCCACGCTGGCGATGCAATCCGTTGGCCTGGCTCAAGTCGTGACGCTTGGCAATTGGAATGTATCTGGCTCCTCCACGTTTGTCGGTGACGGCAATAACGGCTTCACCATGGGAGATGGTGCCACCGGCTATGACAATGCTTCAGGTGCGCTCTCGTTTTTCTCAGATCAAACTTTGGCGGTGGGAGAGACCATGACCTTTGAGTTCCAGGTGACAATTGATTCTCTCTCTGGTAGCGCGAACTACGAAAGAGGCTTTCGCTTCTCCTTGGCCGGCCCGACGAATGGCGGCAGTGTGACTTATGCTCAATACACCCAGGACATGGGGACAAACCCGGGTGGTACCACTCAACGGGTTGGAACGTCGGCCGCATTTTTCAGCGCCGGAGCGGAGCAAGCCGCTGGCGGGCCTCCTCCGAACGCCTCGATTCAAATCGTGCAAGGCAACACCATCAACTATCGACTTGAGGTGGAGCATGTCTCCTTAGACACCTACGACTTTACTGGCTTTTGGGGTGTTGGTGATCCGAACGAGCTTTCGATCGAAGCCACTGGCATTGTGTTGACGAATCAAGTATTTGACCGTGCCACGATTGTCACGAACCAGGGCACCCTTCCGGCTGACCTTCAATACACGATTACGGGTGCTTCGGTTACGATTGTGCCCGAACCTACTTCCTTTGCTTTGCTGGCGTCAGCAGGTCTTCTGCTGGCGGTACGCCGTCGCCGCAGCTAGTAGAACCTACTTTAAGTGAGGTTGAGTGTGAAAAGGCACCCGGTTTTTCCGGGTGCCTTTTTGTGTCCAAAAAGCAAGGCCCAGTTGCTTTTACGCCTAGGCGTGGAGTTGCGACAAATTAGCGTGCCCGAAGACAAAATGAGGCCTTATGTCTTATTTGATCTGAAATACAATTATCGTAATTTATGAAGAATATCTTTCCGCACTCGCCCCGCATAGCCGTGATTAAGCAATCGTCTAGAGGTAGCTCATTGTTAACCGCGCTCGTTTGTGGAGTGGTTGTCCTTTTGTCCACGGCGAGTGTAAAAGCGAACGATCCGGCGGCGGAAAAAAGGCCTGAGAAAGAGCCTGCTGCTAGCGAAACCTCCTGGGAACGGGGCCCGCTTTGGCCCATGACAGAAATTCCGGAATGGGAGAACAACCCGTACGTGAATGGTTCCCTTGACCAAGTAAAGAAACGCTTGGCCAAACCGGATATTACTTTCTTAAAAGGGGAGGAAGGGATTAAGCAGCTCAATACGAAGCGACTGACGCATGATTTTGGGACGCGAAAGACAGGCCTCGACATTGTCCTTTTTGCCTGGGCGGCGCTCTATCCTGAAAGTCCCTACAAAGGAAACGAGGAGATTCTCGACCGAGCCATCCGCCGGGCAGACGCATATTCCGAGGCTTACCTGGCCTATCCCTTAAAGGGGACTTTTCGTGAGACCTACACTCCGCTCAATGACTTCTTTGCTTTAAATGACGCGCTTTTTGGCATGCTCATTCTCTTGGAGCATGCTCCCGACAAGCTAACGGACACCCAAAAAGAGAATTGGCGAGCCATGGCGCAAAAAGCGGCTGAAGTTTGGCTCAATTATATAGAGAACTTGGGCGGCTATGCGTCCGAAGAAAACCCCCGTGGAATGGGTAGTTTTACCAATCACGATTTGGGTAAAAGCGGGATCATCGAGCTAGCTGGCTTGATCCTGGATCGTCCCGAGTACATGGAACCGAAGCGGAAGGTGATTGAGTATGTCACCGAGGAAGCGCTCTTCCCTGATGGCGGTCTCGCCTACATCCGTAAGCAGAACGAGAGCGTTCCTTACCATCAGGATAATGTGAAGTTCTTGGTCCGCAGCTGGGAGCTGACCGGCAATCCAAAGGCCATGGAGCTGCTCCATGCCATGCGTAACTATTACCCCCTCTCGATGGCGCACGGAAATGTGTATGAGAACTGGAGTGCACCTTCGTGGAAAACCCAGTGGCATTCGGGTAGTCTGGATTTTGGTCCCGAAATCATGGCCGGGGTGACCGGTTCCCCGCAGGTGCGCTACCTTGCTCAAACGGAGGTGGATTATCGGAATGGGTTAGCAAATCGATTGGAGCCGGCGCCTTACTACCGCTCGAAAACACCCCTCATGGCACCTCCGGACAACTTCTTGGTTTATGACCGGAATCAGCAAGGGCCGCGGGCTAAGTTTGGGCGCTTTTTGGCGGCGGGAACGGCACGGGATGTCGGTTCGGATGATACCGGCAAATTGACCTACGTCGGAGCCGTGGTCTCCGATCCAATCGACGGAAAGCGCTACCCTCTCAATTCCGCCGTCATGGCGGTCTACCCCAAAGTGAAAACACGGAAAGGGCCAGACGAATGGCGAACGACCGCTCATCTTCCGACCAAAGAAAAGAACGCCGTGAGCATGGGGGCGACCTTTTCTGGTCTGTCGACTTCACACGGCCTATGTGGAACTAGTTACGGCCCGGGTCAGTGGCCTTCTGACTGGGGTGGTCAGCAAGAGTGGTTGATTTTCCCCGATCGGATGGTGGGTCTTGTCGAAGTTGCCCCGGAAACGGAGACGGCGAAAGCACAGGAAGTGACGGGTCGAGTGCGCCTGGGCTATGGACGGAGTGGTGCCTTGCGTCCGAAGAAGATTGAACGCCTTTCCGAAAACCTCTTCGAGTACGGCGACCTTCGCGTAAAGATGGGTGAACATAATTTTAGCCCTGAACTGGAAATTGCTAAGGCAGGCGTCCTTCGGGACAGCCCTAAACGAGCGACGGAGATCATTCTGCGAGATAAGCAGAGCGAACGAGGTTCTGAATGGAACAAGAAATCCTACCGCGCAGACGAGCCCTATTACTTTGCGGTGGAAATCTATCCCGAGTGGGCCAAGCCCGCTGAAAAGGTGGATGTCATCAGCTTGGGTGAAAGCGTCAAGGGGCTTCAGGTTCGGGACGAGGGGCGGAACTTTCTCTTGCTGCATAACTCCAGCAGTGAGGCACAAACCGTCACCCCAGATTTGAGTAGTTGGGGGAAGATGGCTCGCTCCTTGCATCGCTCGGTCGACGTGGAGCAACCGGGGGCGACTCCTACAAATTCTATTCCGGAGAAACTATCGATTCCGCCTCATAGCCATGTGGTCATTGTTGGCAGCCCAAACGAGGCAGACCATGGAGTAGGCGCGTGGAACTTTGACGAAATCCTGGAAGATCCGGCTAACAATCGCCCGGAGAACGCCGTCAGCTCAATCAAGGAGCTTTGGTTGGGGGGCGCTCAACAGACCACCGAAAGTGAGATTCTGGCCGGCGACTAGTCGCGCTGGAGGCAATAGGTGAACTGGGTCGGAAAGCAGGTTTCTGAAGCTAGACGCGAATCCGGATTTCCTTTTTGTCCTTAACGGCATGTTTGTTTCGCCATTGTGAGGGCGATTCGTTGACGAGTCGAATGAACGACTCATTCAAATGTTTACGGCTGGTAAAGCCGCAGGCCACAGCCACGTCTTCGAGCGGCACAGAATCATCGGCTTGCAGGAGTTCCTTGGCCTTATCGACGCGGATTTTCTGGATGTAGTCGTGCGGGGTTTCTCCCACCGCTTTTAAGAACCGCCGATAGAAGGTCGCTCGAGAAATGGAAAGGTGCTCGGCAAT
>CAWUJC010000275.1:0-4674 GCA_963922355.1 uncultured bacterium
CTGGAAGCTTGCTTGGCCAACCTCAAGGATAGCTCCCACTTCTACGTGGTGGACTTCTGGGATCAGGGCGGCTGGCCGGGCTGGTTTCAGGCCCTCCTGCGCAAGTGGCTCGACCTCTTTCACGTCCATTTTCGCCCCGAAATGCTCGAGCACTTCGAGAAAATGCATGAGGCCGGTCAGGTCGACTACCGGCTTGATTCCGTGGCCAAGCGCTACGCCTACATCGCCACCTTTACCAAGAAGCTCCCCTCCTCAGGCCCAGCCTGATCTTGCCAGCGGCAGCCGTTCCGCCTAAAGCATAAGAAGCTATGGGTGAACGATTACGCCAGTCTTTGATCTGGACGCTGCGCCTCCTTCCCTGCCTGGCGCTGGCGGGCTGCAACGGCGTGGTCAATATCTTCGGCGTCTACTTTCCCGCCTGGATGGCCTCCTTCCTGGTGGGTCTCGTGCTGACCGGCGTCACGCTCTCCTTCCTCTCTCGGAGCGTCCTCCGCGAGATTTTGCCCCATCCGGCGGTCTCTTTCCTTTCCCTGATGACCTTCTATTCCATCCTCGCCTGGTTTATCCTTTTTCGCGATTAGAGCCCCCTCATGCCCGAAACTCCCAGCGATCCGCCCCCCGAGCAGCTCCCCGTGGCTACCCGCTACGGTCGCGCTTTGCTCACGATCATCGTGGTCGGCTTGGCGCTGCTGGCCCTGGGCTCGCTCTGGATCTACTCCGACGTGCGGCCGTCCACCGATGATGCCTACGTCGGCGCGAACGTGGTCGGCGTAGCCTGTCAGGTCAACGGCCCGATTGTCTCGGTCTTTGTGGAGGATAACCAATTCGTCAACGCCGACGACCCTCTCTTTGCCATCGATCCGCGGGACTACGAAATCGCCTTGCGCTTGGCCGAAGCCGACGTCCTCCGCGCCGAAGCCGCCCTGGCCGATGCGGAGCAGTACTTCGAGCGGGTCGCCATTATGGCGGCGAAAAATTACATGTCGCAAAACGAGCTAGATCAATCGGAAGCTGCGGTGCTCGAAGCACGCGCTTCCCTCCAAGCTTCCAAAGCCGAACGCGACCAAGCCAAGCTTAACTTGGGCTACACCACCGTCCGGGCCGAAGTGGATGGGGTCGTCACCAACGTCCAAACCTCGCCCGGAACGTACGCCAACGTCGGCGACCAGATCATGGCGCTGATCGACATGAACACCTGGCACATGCGCGCCTTCTTCCGCGAGAACGCCCTGCAGAACATCCGCGCCGGCCAACTCGCCGAAGTGCGTCTCAACATGTACCCGGAGAAAGTTTTCCGCGGTCGAGTTCAGGGCATCGGCTGGGGGTCCTCGCTCGATAACGGTGCCACCGCTTCCGACCTCCTCCCCGCCATCCAACCCACCGTTGACTGGGTGCAGCTCGCCACCCGCTTCTCCGTCCGCGTCGACCTGGACGGCTACGACGAGGAGTACCCGCTCCGGGTCAACGCACGCGGCGTGGTGCGCGTCTTTACCGATACGGAAGCGACACCGGAGAACACGAACGTGGAAAAGGCCAAAGAGGAGTCCGCGCCATGAGCCATCGGCTGGCTGGCTGGTTCTTGCTGACGTTGCTCAGTCTGGCCCCCGCCATCGCGCAGGATGGCCCGGTCCCGCGTCGCACCACCGCCGTCCCGAGCGAAGCGCCGCAATCCAAGGCCAAGACCAAACCCCTCAGTCTGCTCCAACTCGTCCAAATCGCCCTCACCCGGAATCCGCAAACCCGCCTCGCTCTCGCCCAAGCCAAAGAAGCGATGGCCGACGTCGGCATCGCCAAGTCCTACTACTGGCCCGAGGTTTCCTTTACCGGCCAACTCACCACCGGCGATCAGCAAAAGCCGGAGTATCCCGGCATCACGGATATCACCACCTACTACAAAGGCGGCCCGGAACTCGACCTCTACTACCTCTTGCTCGATTTCGGCGGGCGTGACGCCTACGTCGCCGCCATGCGGGAACTCCTCACCGCCGCTAAATTCAACCAAAACCAGGTCATGCAGGACGTCATCCTGGCGGTGCAGAGCGCGTACTACACCGCCATGGCCAGCGAGGCGCAGCTCTTCCTTGCGGTGGCCAACCTCCAGTACGCCCAAACCCAGTACGATGCCCAACAGACGGCTCTGGACGCCGGACTGGCCATCCCGGCGGAGGTCCTAGCCGCCGCCAGCGCCTTAGAGGAAGCCAAAGCCACCATGCAGGCCGCCCAAGGCTTCCAGGCCGAGGCTTATGCCGCGGTCAACGTGGCTTGCGGCGCCCCGGCCGATGCCCCGTTGCGCTTGGCCCCGATGCCAGAATTGAAGAACCTCCCGGAGCTGGAACAAAGCGTCAACGCGCTCATCCAGAACGCTTTTGCCGCCCGGCCTGATTTGGCAGAACAACTAGCCCTGGTGCGGATGAAAGAGGACCAGGTTCGACAAGTGGAATCGACCTACTGGCCCACGGTGTCTCTTCAGGCGGACTGGTACCACCACTGGTTCAGCGCCCGCAGCACGTTTACGAGAGCGCCTACCGTCAACGAGACCGAAGACGTGCATTTCGTCTCCGCTTCGATCGTGGTGGAGTGGGACCTCTTTGATGGCTTCCGCCGGGATAACCAAGTCAAGGCCGCCCAAGCCCAAGTGGAGGAAGAAGCGGCCCTCTTCCAGCAGCAGAAACTCGACATCAGCCAACAGGTTTGGGACGCGTACTTTGATTACCTCACCGCCGGGCGCAGCCTCACCTTCCGCCGCTCTGGTCTGGTCGCGGCGGAAGCTCAATTTGACGTGGTGCAAGAAGGCTTGGTCACGGGCTTGTCCGACTTGCTCGATTTCTACCAGGCTGAAGTCACGCTCGCCCAAGCCCGAGCAGATTTAGCCCTTTCCCAAGCCACCTGGTACACGGCATCTGCCCAGCTTATCTACACCACCGGGCGGCTCACCCCGGATGCGTTGCGCCAGGCCATCCGGCGCTAACTCTACTCTTTGTTTTTGGTGTCGATCAGGAGGGTAACCGGCCCGTCGTTAACTAGCTCGACCTGCATCATCGCGCCAAACTCTCCGGTCTGGACCTGCCCAATCTCCTCGACCTTCATCAGAGCGACAAATTTTTCGTAGAGCGGAGTCGCCATCTCCGGAGCTGCCGCGCGGTGATACGAAGGCTTTGTTCCTTTGCGAGTACTGGCGAATAGCGTGAACTGCGAGACGACCAGAGCATCGCCGTTGATTTCAGCCAAACTCAGCGAGCGCTGCCCCTCGGCATCGTCAAAGACGCGGAGAGAGGTAAGCTTACGAACTAACCACGTGGCGTCTTCTTCGGTATCCTCGGCGCAGACGCCCAATAAAACGACCAAACCCCGCCCAATGGAGCGGGGTTCTTCATCTTCCACCCGGACCGAGGCCCGGGCGGCACGTTGCAGCAAGGCCCTCATACCCCGGCTGCGCGCCTAGTACTTAACGCTGCAGCCGTAGGGCTTGGTGGTGGCGTTGCTCACCGGCTTGCCAGCCTTGATTTCCTCAAAGGCAGTCAGCACATAGTTGTTGGCACCAGCCACGTCAGCCGGATTGGTGGAAGCCTTGTCGTCGATAGCGCCCTGGTAAACCACCACGCCTTCTTGATCGATCACAAACATGTGAGGCGTAGTCTTCGCACCGTAGGCCTTGCCCACCGTACCTTCGGGGTCCAAGAGCGTGGCGGTCGACTTCACGCCATTAGCTTCACGAAGCTTTTCACCTTCATCAGCGGTGATGTGGCCCTGCTTGCCCGGAGCGGAAGACACGATCTGCAGCCAAACCACGTCTTCGCCAGTCAGCTGATCCTGCATTTTCTGCATGTCGCCGTTCTTGTAGAATTTCTTGACGAAGGGGCAATCAGCATTGGTCCATTCGAGCACCACTTTCTTGCCCGCGAAGTCGGATAGTGAGTGTTCCTTGCCAGCCGTGTCCTTAAGGGTGAAGGCCGGCGCTTTTTCGCCGGTCGTGACGGCGGCGGTTGCCTTGACCGCGCCCACCAGCATCACAGCCAGGGCGGTTAAGAATAAGAGGGGGATTGTCGGGAATGTTTTCATTGTGGGAATTGGATTGGTTGTTGAGGTAAGGAATCTCATTTTGGCAACTTGTCAACCGCTTCAATGACGCCGGCCTGAGTCAGGCTCTGCGGGAGAATCACCGGCTGGGTCCCTTCCACCGGGCTATACAACACATACAATGGCACGCCGGAACGGCCAAACTTGGCCAGCTCTTGCGTGATGGCTGGATCGCTGTGCGTCCAGTCTGCCGCCATCGTTGCGACGTTGGCCGCAGCAAAAACATCCTCCACCGCAGCAGTGCGGAGAACCGTGCGTTTGTTTACCTGGCAAATCAGACACCAACTGGCGGTAAAATCCACGAAGACCGGCCGCCCCTCGGCCAGGGCTTCGTCCACGGCAGCGACCGACCACTTCGTCCAGGCGGCATCACCCGGAGAATTGCGGTCTTCCGCTTCGCTCACAATCATTTGATTTTGGTAGCCCGCTTCGGCTTCTTCGATGGCGTAGCCCCCGCCAACAACGATAAACGCGGCAGCGATGAGGACGGCGGCCAAGCGCGTTAAGCGGGAATACGTGAGTCGATTCCAGCGACCGTAAACCCAAGCCCCCATACTCATGATGAGTAAGCCGATCAGTACGCTCGTCATGCCATCA
>CAWUJC010000276.1:0-4657 GCA_963922355.1 uncultured bacterium
GAATGCGCTCCAGATCCCACGGATTCTTGGTCTTGGCGTAAGCGCTGTTTTCGGTCGAGCTGCCCATGGCGAACTCGTCCATGTTGGTGCGGCCCAGGAGAATAGCACCTGCTTCCTTCAGTTTCTGGATGGCAAAGGCATCGTAAGGAGCGGTGTAGCCCTGGAGGATTTTCGAAGCGCAGCGGCAGGAGTCACCCTCGACGTTGAGCACGTCTTTTACCGCGATGGGCACGCCGCCCAGCGGGAGGCTCAGGTCGGCGGATTCGGCGGCTGCGAGGGCTTTGTCTGTGTCAAACTCCAGATAGCCCTGGACTTGGTCGTCCACGGCAGCGTGGCGCTCGGCCAGACTGGCGACGACTTCCTTCGGGCTGGTCTTGTTTTCGGCGTACAGCTTCTTGAGCGAAGCAATGGATTCGGCGTAAAGGGACATGGTGGAAAGGACAGAGGGCTATTCGATGATCTTGGGCACGACGACCAAATCGTCGTCAGACTTTGGCGCGTTGAGCATGACCTTATCGGAGCCCAGGGGCTCGGTCGGCGAGTCTTCGCGCAAGTTGTTCTCAATCTTGGCGGCGGCGATTTGTTTTTCCACCTCGCTCAAGTCGACTTCGCTGAGCTTGCCGACATATTGTAAGACTTCGCCGAGCTGGCTCTGGAATTCGGCCGCTTCGGCGTCGGTTAGTTCGATTCGGGCCAAATCAGCCACGTAACGCACGTCAATCTCTCCGGTGGACATAGGTCAGCCAATAAAGCGGGCCAGGGGGAAGGCGGCAAGAATTTGTTTCTCTGCCAAACGAGCAAGCAGAGACTTTCGCCTAGTAAAGATTTGCTTTAGATTGGTGTGATGCAGATTGATGTACGCCCCGCCACGCGGGAAGAAGTGGAACAAATGGTGGCCTGGGCTGCCGAGGAAGGCTGGAACCCGAGCGTCCATGACGCGGACGTCTATTATCGGACATCGCCAGAGAGTTATTTTGTCGCCCTGGAAGAGGGGGCGATGGTCGGTGGCATTTCGGCTGTGCCATACGGTGAGAACTACGGCTTTATTGGCCTCTTTATCGTCGAGCCGGGGCACCGGGGCGTGAATGTGGGAATCGAACTTGGCCAGAAGGCGCTCGACCACCTGATGGGGCGGAATGTCGGCATTGATGGCGTGGATGCCAAGGTGAAGAACTACGAGCATATCGGTTTCCAACTCGCCTACCGCAACATTCGCTTTGAATGCCCTGGCGAAACGCCAATGCCGGAGGCGCTGGTCCATCCGGAACTCCCGAAGGATCAGCACTTGGAGATTGTCCCCATCGGGCGCGTGCCCTTTGAAGAACTAGCCGCCTACGACGCGGCTTGCTTCGGCGCTCCTCGCGAGAATTTTCTTCGCCTTTGGCTAGAGCAGGAAGGGAGCGAAGTCCGCGCCGCCTTGGTTAACGGGCAACTCGCCGGTTATGCCAAGATTCGCCGGTGTAAGACCGGTTACAAGTTTTGCCCGCTCTTTGCCGATCAACCGGCCGTGGCCGAGGCGCTTTACCGCGAACTCCGGGGTCTGATGGAGCCCGGGAAGCCGTCCTATCTTGACGCCCCGGAAGTCAACGCCGCCGCCCTGGCCATGGTCGAGCATTATGGCATGACCCAATGCTTCCAGTGCACGCGGATGTACTCCGGCGGCGATCTTGACCTGCCGACCGATAAAATTTACGGCGTCACGACCTTTGAGCTGGGTTGATTAACGTGAGATAAATGCAGGACAAATGAAGTTCATTAAGCTCGTTGGCAAATGCTTCGTTGTCCTTGGAATGATAGTCGCAACGGCTGTCTTGTTTGGAATCAGCTGGTTTGCTTGCTCAGTTCTTCTTGGGTCTATAGATGCGAAGTTAATGCGATTTGAAAGCGTACCTAAAGAGGGGTGGGACTACTGGTGGTGGGACGCATTTTACGGGCACATGCCAATAATGATTTTGATGTTATTTGTACTTGGAGGCCCCTGGTTACTTCTTTTGTGGTTTTGGTATCTATTGATTCACGGATTACTAAAACTAATTAAGCCTGCTTAGGCATTGGTTGAACCCTAAAACCCGATGGCCAGCTTATAGATGTAGAGCAGGCCGGTGGCGGTGAGGAGGAGGATGCCGAGCCAGCTGAGGAGGACGAGGAATTTGCCGGGGCGGAACTCGGCGGGAACGTGATCAGCGGTAACAAGGCGGAGGTTGATCCAGCCGAAGATCGGGCCAGCCAAGAAAGCCGCCGTGGTGGCCACGGCAATGAGGCCGAAGAAATACTGGGTAAAGTTGTAAATGATGACCGTGGCGATGCCTCCGGCCAAAAGGAGCCAAAAGCTGAGCGCCATCTTGGGGTTCCAGGTTTGGCGATAACGGGGGAAGAGTTCCGCCAAGGTGGCATCGATGGCGCGGGGGTAGCCGTCGAGAACCGTCAACGTGGTGCTGAACATGGTCGCGATAGCCGCGATGCCGATTACCGGGGTGGCCCAATCACCAATGCTGGTGGTGTAGAGGTCGATCAATTGGTTGCTGAACTTGATCGCGCTGTTCTCAAACGTCATCCCGGTGCCGAACATGATGAGCGCGCCCAGTGAGACGAACATGATCGAAAGAACGGCGGTGGTGAGGTAGCCGACGCGGAAATCGAACAAGGCTTCGCTGAGCGTGTTGCGATGGTCCGTTTGCTCTTGGCGTTTGTTGATCCAGAGGCTGGAAATGGCGGCGAATTCAATCGGCGCCGGCATCCAGCCGAGCAAGGCAATGAGGAAGGCGAGGAAGGCCCCCGTCGCCATGGACGGGGCGGTGTACTCCGGATCGCCTTGCGGGCCGGCATAAAAGGCGGCGCCAACGGCGACCAGAGTGGCCACGGTCAGTGATAGGATAACGAGTTTGACGATGCCGTCTAACCAGGCGAAGCGTCCGCCGATGAGGATGACCAGGCAGAAGGCCAGAAGCGCGGCGCTCCACCCAGCCACGCCCAAGGTGGCCGGAAGCATGTGGGCAATCAGTGCCCCGGTCACCATCGTGACGGCGGCCAAGGCAATGAAGCCACTCACAAAGCTCAGGGTGAGGAAAAGCCAGAGATCGAGCTTACCCAGCCGTTGGTAGCCTTTGATCAAGTTTTCGCCGGTCGCCGTGGTGTAGCGATGGCCGTATTCAAAGAGCGGATACTTGAGCAGGAGGCAAAAGAGAATCACCCAGACGAGACCGAAGCCGTAGTCCGCACCCGCGCGCGTGGACTGCACCAGATGCGAGACCCCAATCGCGGCGCCGGCCCAGAGGAGCCCGGGGCCCAGGGCCTTGAGGTAGCCGCTCCAGGGCGAGCTTGAGCGAACGGAAGTGCTTGGTTCTGGCGAAGTTGGCGACATCGGAAGGTGGGATCATGTCGTGGTGGCGGAGCTGATTCAAGAGCGGAGTCGAGGCGTGGCAAGAACGCGGGGGTTGTCTCGAAGGAAGCCTCTGCCTATCTTCCGGGGCGAACATGTTGGCGCGGATCCTTAAATTTTTCCAGATTGTCTGGCAATTACTCTACGAGACGATTGTGGAGTTTATTGAAGACAAGGCGTCGGCCCACGCCGCGGCGCTGGCGTTCTACACGATCTTCTCGCTCGCCCCGATGATCCTCATTGCCATGGTGGTGGCGGCGGTCTTCTTTGGCGAAACTGAGGCACGCGAGCAGATCGTACAGTTTGTGGAGACGGTGCTCGGCCAGCAGAGTTCGGAGACGATTGTGCTGATCGTGAACAACAGCTTGGCCTACATCGCCGATTCGCGCGGCAGCACGGTGGCAACGATCATTGCGGTCAGTGCCAGTGTCTTTGGGGCGACGGCGGTCTTTGCCCAGCTCCAGGATTCACTCAATACCGTCTGGCATGTGCGCCCCAAGGTGGTCAGCAATTTGCGCAGCGCCTGGATGTGGATTCGGGTGCGCTTGGTTTCCTTCCTCGTCATCATTGGCATGGGCCTGCTCTTGATTGTTTCGCTCCTGGCACGAGCCATTTTTAGCGTGGTGGAAGAGGTGCTGGCCAACATCAGCGTGCACTTGGAGGAGATGCGGGCGACGATGAACGAGCAGCTCCACAACACGACAAATCTGCCGGACATCCCGCAGTTGCCCCAATTACCGCTTACGGGTGGTCTGGACCTCGTGGTCCTGTTCTTCACCGTCACGCTGGGGTTCGCCATGATGTTCAAGATTTTACCGGACGTGAAGATGCGTTGGCGGGACGTGTCGATTGGCGCGAGCGTGTCGGCCGGGCTTTTTGTGGTTGGTGTTTGGTTTATTGATTACTACCTGACGCGCAGCAACATCGGGATTGTCTACGGAGCGGCGGGGTCCCTGGCGCTGATCCTGGTCTGGATTTACTACAGTGCGTTGATTTTCCTCTTCGGTGCGGAATTCACCGCGGTCTATGCCCGCTACCGGGGGCGTAATATTCTCCCGAACGAGCGGGCCGAGCGTTTCCGCTACACCCGAGGCGAAAGTGAGGAGTTGGAGCGCCGGAAAGCCGCTTTGCAGATTGCCGAAAACTCCCGCCCGAGACGTCGCCGCCGGGGAAAAAAGAAGCTGGGGCGGAAGTAAGGAACCAGCTAGGCTACACCTCATGATTGCTTTCGGACGTGTTGCTTTTTTTACGCTTTGTTTAACCCTCCTCGCCACGGCT
>CAWUJC010000277.1:0-4644 GCA_963922355.1 uncultured bacterium
GACCATGTCGACGAAGTATTTCTCCAGCTCCATGGCTTTGAGGGAAAGCTCAATATTGGCGCGGTGGGTGGAGCTACCGATGCAGGCGGGGATATCGTGAGCCTGCAACCAGTCGAGGAACTCATGCACGCCGGGCAAGGGGTCGATCCCGTTTTCGGCGATGATCACGCGGTAGAGTTCCTCTTTGCGCAGGGAGAGGCGATGAACTTCCGCCGGGTCTTCCGTCCACTTGAGGATGCCGGGGATGATGACCTCGTTCTTCATCCCGAAGCCCTGTTTGAAGTGGTTGGGCGGGAGGCGGAGTTGCTCTTCGTGGGCGAGGCGTTCCCAGCTTTCTTCGTGTTGCGCGGCGGAGTTGATCACCACGCCGTCCCAGTCGAATAAGGCTCCCCAAGTGCTCATAGAATCAAAAAATGTTAAGCGGGTCGCCGACCGGTGGCGAGGATCTGTTGGCCAAGGGCGGCAATGCGTTCGCCGGTGGCGGGATCGCGTTCCAGTTGCTGCAAGGTTTTCGGCAGGCGTTCGCTCCAGTTTTGATCGCCACTGGTGCCGGGGAGGTTGAAGCGTTGCTCGCTGGCCAGCATGTCGGTGACCATAAAGATGGCGAGCCAGCAGGGCGTTTCCAGCGCCTTGAGGTTGAGCGCATCGTGCAGCTCGGGGGTAAACGCTTGCGGCGGGTTTTGGTCGTCCCAACCGAGGAAGCGCAGGAGGCGGCCCAGGTCGGCACGGGCGTTGTCGGCTTCTTCGCCTTCCTCATGGCTCTTGGTGACCAGCTCCTCGTAGTAGGTCTTGAGCGGATTGTGGTCGTGGGTGCCGTACGTGACGAGGTTGATGGGGAAATAGTCCTCGATCGGCGTGAATTCGCCGGTGCCGTCCCAGTCGCGTTCGAAGATGGGGATGCTGAAGCCGGGGATGCCCATGTCACGCAGGGCGGGGCGGACGTAATTCGGCACCATGCCGAGGTCTTCGGCCACGAGTTCGGTTGGCGCGGCCGCTTCGGCGATCATCTGGAGAAGTTCGCGACCTTGGGTTTCGTTGATCGCGGCGGACTCGGCCGGATCATCCGGACCTTGCTTGAACTGCGGCAAGCGGCCGCCGGTTTTTTCCTTTGCTTCGTCTGCGTTGAGGTCGACGAAGTCTTGGTTCTGCTGCGGAATCCAGGGGAAGGAGTAGATGCGGAAAAAGCCCAGGACGTGGTCGATGCGGAAGTAGTGGAAGCAGGCCTGGAGCGAGCGCGTGCGCAGTTGCCACCAGGCAAAGTCCTCGGCGCGGTGCTCGTCCCAATGGTAAAGGGGGATGCCCCAGTTCTGGCCCCACTGGCGAACAAAGTCGTCCGAGGCAAAGAGCGGCTCGGGTGGCGCGCCGCCGGACCACTCCAGATCGAAGAGGTGCTGATGGGCCCAGACGTCGGCGCTGTAGCGGCTGACGCCGAAGGGGATGTCGCCCATGAGCTGGACTTGGCGCTCGTCGGCGTAGGTTTTGGTTTCGCGCCATTGGCGGTAGGCCACCCACTGGACGTAGGCGAAGAATTCCATGTGGCGGATGACTTCCTCCTGCTGCTCTTTCGGCAGGGCATCAAGCCAAGCCATGGCCGCCTCGTAGCTGCGGTGGGGCTCGTCCCAGGAGGTCCACATTTCGTTGCCTTGGTACTCGTTGAGCAGGTGGCGGAAGAGGCAGTAAGCATCGAGCCACTCGGCTTCTTCGGCCTGGAACTCGGCAAACTCGTGGGCGAAGGGCCCGCCGGATTCCAGTTCGTGGGCTTCGAAATTAGCAAAGGCGCAGGCCAGCACGGTCCAGGTGCGAGGTTTGACTTCGGCGTACTGGACGGCGCCAGCGGTTAGCTTGGCGCGGACGTCGTCGGGAAAGGTCTCATCCAGGAGGTCAGGCGTCAGGCCCGGGACGTCGCCGGGCCGGAGCGTGATGGTGGTGGGCTCGAGCGCCAACGCGCTAATCGCGTTGTAGGGGCTGTGGTCGCCGCCGGTTTCGTTGATTGGCAGAAGCTGTAAGACACCAAAGCCGTGACGCTGGCAGAAGTCGACCGCATCGCGGACGGCGACGGTGTTGCCGATGCCCGTATCGTGCTGCCCGCGCAGGGCAAAGACCGGCACCATCAGTCCGGCGCGTTTGTGCTCAACGTCGATTGCCATGCTACATCCCCCAGGAAGGTGAAAAGTAACGTTGGCGCAATCCGCTGACTTGGCAAGGCCCAGTTTGCGGCTCGCGTTGGACAGCTTGGGGTTGAGTGGGAGACGTCGCCGTTTTTGTCAGGCAGGATCAGGCGTGGCGATTTTTCCATTAGCTTCTCTGGGTACCTCGACGTAGGTTGTGCGCGTGTATCGCTTTGAACGCAGCATCTTGGTCCGCGCCCCGTTGGAGAAGCTCTACGAGTTTCATCTCTACACGCCGAACGCGCGGCTCATCCAGCCGTGGGGGATGACGGTGCTGGACGTCACCCAACCGGATGAGGTGAAAGTGGGCGCCGAAGTTCGTTTGAAGATTCGCGCTTATGGCCTCACCCAAAACTGGCAGGTGCGCTGGGCTGAGGTCCAACCGCCGGCCCCGCTTGTTGGGGAAACCATCACGGTTGATCTACGTCATGCCTATCTGACGGACGAAGCTATAAAGAGTCCATTCAAATCCTTTCGCCACCGGCATGAGTTTACGGAAACGGAGAAGGGTACCTTGCTTCGTGATAGCATCGAGTACGAGCCGCCGTTTGGTTTTCTCGGGAAAGCGATCCAGCCGCTGATGCACCTCCAGCTCGAGGCGATGTTCTACACCCGCCAGCGGATGACGAAGCGCATCCTGGAAGCCAGCCTCTCGAATACCGCCGTGCCGACTGACTTGGCCCAGGCCAACGCGTACTTCGCGGTCCAGACCGCGGCCGAGAAGGGGGTCAAGAGGGAGAAAGGCACGGAGGCACAAAGGCAATAGGGGTAAGGGAAATACTGGGTCCAGCATCATGCTGGTGGGTGCAGCGTCACGCTACTGGAGGGCGGGAACTCCGGCTTTGCCGCAGAATACTTAAGGGGAGCACGAAGCAAGGGTAGGGCGGGCTGGACTAAGCAGTCGGCACCCTTAGCCCGCCTTATTGGCAGGTGATTGACGCGATAAACGGCGCTCTGGGACAGAGCGCCCTACCTTCGCTTCGCGTTGCCCTCCGGTTGGCTTTAGACTAGGGTCCATTTATGAGCAATGAGTTCAGCAAGGGTTTTGTCGCCATCTTTGATGAGCCGGTCACGCAGGATCGCGTGGAGGAGTTTGTCGAAATCTGGAACGACAAGTTTGACCGCGTGGAGCAGGTCCCGCCACGCGATCACAACAGCGTCTCGACCTTGCTGGTGGAGAAGACTGCTGACCTGATGTGGGAAGATAATCTGCAGTTTCGCGTGATGACGCAGGGCGAGTTTGCCTGGGTTTACATCACGCTGAATAAACGGGCGGTGGAATCGACCGGCTTGCCGAGCGAGCAAATCTCGCTTTGCCTGGAATGCCTCTTGGCTCTCCCCGATGTGGTGGAAGTGGTCGACCACATCAATGACCGCCGCTTGGACGAGCTGGAAGCCGAAGGCGTGATTTAGGGCCTAGCAGCCGGCAGACCTGGCGATCGGCAGACCTGGCAGTCGGCAGCCGTTTAACGCTGCCCCTATTGTTTCCTTAGGCTGCTGTTATCGGCTTGGGGTGGAAGTGAAAGGCTTCGCGGTAGCGGGGCCAAATTTGCTTCTCTAGTTTGTAGGCGTAGGCTTCGGCATAGGTCTCTTCAGCGACGTCGACATCTTCTCCTTTGGTGATCCGGTAGTGGTGGTGACCAAGCTCGTGGAGCAGGATGTGAAGAAGCTGGAAGGCCCTGGCGGTTTCTTCATCAAACTGGATGAAGGTCTCTCCTTGTTCATCTTTCTCCAACTTCAGCCCTAAACGTTCAAAGAGCTTGCGGTGTTCATCGAAGTACTCTTGGCCAGCATACTTGCGCAGATGATCTTCCCAACCGTTGATCGCGATTTGGGGGCAATGTCGATAGGACCAATACCAACCATCGTAGCCCTCATCGTCATCGGTTTCGGCAGCGAGGAAGATGAGGTCGAGGTCCTTGCTAACGCGTTTCCAATCGGGAATCAGGCGAAGGAACTTCCAGATGTCTTCTTTGGTCAGCACGTGCCGACAGGAAGACTTTTCCAAGCCGACGAGAAGACTGTTTTGCCGCGTCGGTTGATGGCGGTTCTTTTTCTGGACCTTCCCGTTGCAAACTTTGGGTGTGGTTTTTCGGTTGGAAGAAAACCGGGCCATGGCACGAGCCTAGCGAAATTTTCAGTGGGGACAAGCCAACCGCCGCCGGGGACGTCGGCGGCTACCGGAAACCAAAATTCTTTGTGGCCTTTGCGAACTTTGTGCGAGGAAAAGCAAGAGCTGCTGTTTCAGCACGGCGGCAGGGGACTGCCGCCCTCCGTTTGCTATGTGGCCATTGGGTGCAGCGTCACGCTGCCTACACCGTGGCGGGTTCGCCGAGGTAGGTACGGATGGTCGAGGCGAGCTTGTTTTCGCCGATCTTGAGGATGCGCATTTCGCGTTCGGCGGCCGTGGGTGATTCGCTGGCGTGGGCGCCGTTGATCATCTTACTGGCGCCAAACTCGCGGCGGATGGTGCCGG
>CAWUJC010000278.1:0-4621 GCA_963922355.1 uncultured bacterium
TCCACCCAAAACTGGACGGAAACGACCGGAGCTGTCTCATCCGGGCAGACCAGGAGCGTTAGACCGTTATCCAGAGTCTCAACTGAGACTTGGGGAGGTTGGAGAAGTCCCAGGGGTGAAGTGGCGTCGACCGACGGCGGCGTTTGCGTCATGGACAGAAGGTACAGCTAAAATCAGTCCAGAAAAGGGCGCTTAGCTTAGCCCGGAGGCTTCACTGGGCGAGTTCTTGTGCGTCCGGCCCTTGGGCGAGGACTTTCCCCGGGTCATGTCGATGATCTTCTCGGCCAACGGGGTGTCGCGCCGAGCTTCGTATGGGGCAACGAAGGCTTCTTCAAAAGTGAAGCCATGCTTAAAGTCTTCTGGCTTATCGGTATCCGTCTTACCGAGGACACCACCCGCGACGAGATTAAACACGATATCGCCGAAGTGCTCGCAGCGGGTCAGTCCCCAGTCGTTGAGCACCATCTTGGCCATCGGACCGTATTCGTGCAGCGCGTAGTCTTTTAACCCGTGGAGGAGTTCCTGACCGCTCACATGGCGGTTGGCTCCTTGGCCCTGGCGCTTCAGGTTTTTCAAGGTGTGGTCGAGACCTTCGCGGATAAAGCCGTAGGCTTCCGCGTCAAAGCGGGAGTCGCGGGCGCAAATGTCGTCAACGACTTCGGAAAATGAGGGTTTAGCCATGGTTCGTTTGTGTCAGGTGGGATTGACCTGTCGCCGTGGGCTCTCCTGTGTCCACGGGCGCAAAACGCACTCGGTAGATGATGCCACCGATGACAAGTAGAGCAAGGATAAACGCCAGCGCCCAGCGCTCCCCCGGGGTTAGCCACGGGGTGCGTGGGCGAGGGGAGGCCATGGTTACTTGACCACGAGGTTGACCAGCTTGCCAGGGACCACAATGGTTTTGACGATCGTCTTGCCGTCGAGCCAGGTTTGGACGCCTTCGGCTTCTTTGGCCAAGGCTTCGAGGGCAGGCTTGTCTGCATCGGCCGGGACTTGAAGCTTGGCGCGCACCTTGCCGTTGACCTGAACAACAAGCGGCACCTCGTCCACCGTGAGCCACTTGTCGTCGTGTTGCGGCCAAGGTTCATAGGCCAGCGTCTTCTCATGGCCGAGCTGGCTCCAGAGTTCTTCGGCCAAGTGTGGCGCAAAAGGTGAGAGGAGGAGGGCCAGGGCTTCGAGCGCTTCCTTGGGGCGATGCTTTTCCTTGGTCAAGGCGTTGGTCAAGACCATGAGATCAGAGATCGCTGTGTTAAAGTTCATGCCTTCGAGCTTCTCGGTCACACCCTTGATCGCCGTGTGCACGGCGCGTTGCACCTCGTCAGAGGCAGGCTCTTCGACAATCTGGCCGGATGAAATCCAGCCGCCTTCCTGATCCTCGGCCATTACGAGTCGCCAGACCCGACCAAGGAAGCGATACACGCCTTCCACCCCAGACATGCTCCAGGGTTTCACTTGTTCGAGCGGGCCCATGAACATTTCAAAACAACGGAGAGCGTCCGCCCCATACTGGGCCACCACATCATCTGGGTTCACTACGTTACCGCGGCTCTTGGACATTTTTTGTGAGTCTTCGCCCAAAATAAGCCCCTGATTGACGAGGCGTTTGAAGGGCTCGGGCGTACTGACGTGCCCAAGATCAAACAGAACTTTATGCCAGAAACGAGCGTAAAGGAGGTGGAGCACCGCATGCTCAACGCCGCCAATGTAGAGGTCGACACCACCAGGTTGCATCCAATACTCATCAACCTGGGGATCGCAAAACTTCTTTTCGTTCTTGGGATCGAGATAGCGGAGGTAGTACCAACAGCTCCCAGCCCATTGGGGCATGGTGTTCGTTTCGCGAGTCGAACCATCCGGGAGGTTGACCCAATCGCTTGCCTTGGAAAGAGGCGGGGACCCATCGCCGGCGGGTTTGTAGTCGTCCAAGTCCGGCGGGAGAAGCGGTAGTTCGCTTTCTGGTAAAGCTTCGTGGTGGCCGTCTTTCCAGACGATGGGGAAGGGTTCGCCCCAGTAGCGCTGGCGAGAGAAGAGCCAGTCGCGAAGCTTGAAGTTGACCTGGGCAGAACCGAGGCAGGCCTCCTCTAACCACGCGGTAATCTTCCGTTTGGCTTCGGGGGTGGGGAGGCCGTCGAGCGAAACCTCCTTGCTGGCGGAGTTAACCGAGGTGCCGTTGCCGGTAAAGCCCTGCCAGTCGTCATCGGTAGGCGGCTGAACTACCTGGATGATGGGCAAGTCGAATTGCTGGGCGAACTCGAAGTCTCGCTCGTCGTGGGCGGGCACGGCCATGATGGCCCCGGTGCCGTAGCCGGTGAGGACGTAGTCCGCGATCCAGACCGGGATTTCTTCGCCGTTCACCGGATTGATCGCGTACGCCCCAGTAAAGACGCCAGTCTTCTCCTTGGCCAAATCAGTGCGATCGAGATCACTCTTGGTCGCCGCCTTCTGTTGGTAATCCTTGATGGCAATTTTTTGCTCGTCGGTCGTGATCTCTTCGACGAGTTCATGCTCGGGAGCCAGCACCATGTACGTGGCGCCAAAGAGCGTATCCGGACGGGTGGTGAAGACCTCGATCTCGTGCTCAGAGCCCTTCACCGCAAAACGCACTTCTGCGCCCTCGGAGCGGCCGATCCAATTGCGCTGCATTTCCTTGAGCGAGTCACTCCAGTCCAGAAGATCAAGATCATCCAAGAGGCGTTGGGCGTAGTCCGTAATGCGGAGCATCCACTGGCGCATTGGTTTACGTACAACCGTGTGGCCTTTGGCAGTCCATTCCTCCACTTCTTCGTTCGCGAGGACGGTGCCGAGGTCCGGTGACCAGTTGACGGGGGCTTCGGAAACAAAGGCCAATCGGTGCTCGTCAAGGTAAGCCCGGAGTTCGTCCTTTGAGGGGGCGTCGCCTTCTTTCCGTGCTTCGCGGAAGGCGAGATGCGCTCCCGCCAGGAACGGGTTCTCGATCCATTCTTCTTGGCGCTTGGGCTCTTCAGAAATGGCGTCCTCAAGCAGCGCAATGGGCATGGCCTTCTTGTGGAAGGGGTCGAAGTAGCTCTGGTAGAGTTGGAGGAAGATCCACTGGGTCCAACGGAAGTACTCGGGGTCGGTGGTGGCGACTTCGCGGCTCCAATCGTAGCTGAAGCCAAGGGACTGAATCTGCCGCTTAAAGTTCGCGATATTCCGCTCGGTGGTGAGGCGCGGATGCTGACCGGTTTTGATCGCGTATTGCTCGGCCGGGAGGCCAAAGCTGTCCCATCCCATCGGGTGCAAGACGTTATAGCCACGCATGCGTTGGAAGCGGCAAAGGATATCCGTAGCGGTGTAACCTTCCGGATGGCCGACGTGCAGGCCGGCCCCACTTGGGTAAGGGAACATGTCGAGTGCGTAGTACTTAGGCTTCTCGCTGCCGGGCTCGCCGGGATTAGCCGCGCGGAACGTGCTATTTTCCTGCCAGTAGGTCTGCCACTTGGGCTCAAAGTCGCCAAAGGGGAACTGCTTACGCGTCTGGGGTGTGGAAGTGGATGAGGTGGAGACGGTTTCGTCCATGATGCCTCTTTAGCGACTTCGGCACGACTTGTCCATGGTGGAGGTGAGGGGATCACATCCGAGCATGGCCAAAGTCAATCGGATGTGGTTGAGTAATCTCCTCATGCCGACACTTCTCCTCGCCACCCGCAATGCCAAGAAAGCCAAAGAATTGAAAGGCCTCCTGGGTGATGGGTGGACGGTACAAACGGCGCTGGATATCCCGGATCTGCCGGAAATCGAGGAAACCGGAACGACTTTC
This sequence comes from uncultured bacterium, assembly GCA_963922355.1. Lineage (GTDB taxonomy): Bacteria > Verrucomicrobiota > Verrucomicrobiia > Methylacidiphilales > UBA1321 > CAWUJC01. The sequence goes on from CAWUJC010000278.1 coordinate 3,779, forward strand.
CACGCCAATGCGAAGCTGAAAAGTGAAGGTGTCTCGGCCCGAGTGGACGCAAAAACGCTGGTTTTGGCCGACGACAGCGGCCTGGAAGTCGATGCGCTGGACGGCGCTCCTGGGGTGTATTCTGCCCGCTATGCCGGAGAGCATGCCTCGGACGAGGCGAACAACGCCAAGTTACTCATCGAATTGGCTGAGAAAGGAGCGGCAGAGCCGGAGCAACGAACCGCTCGCTTCCGCTGTCTCTTGTCCCTGGCGGAAGGCGGCAATGAATTGGCGTTCTTTGACGGAAGTTGCGAAGGGCATATTGCCTCGGAGTTGGCGGGTGAAGGGGGCTTTGGTTACGATCCGCTCTTCCTGCCAAAGGGGTATGAGCGCTCTTTTGCCTTGATGAGTCCGGCAGAAAAAGCAGCGTTAAGCCATCGGGGACAAGCGCTTGCAAAGTTCATGGCCTGGCTGAAGTCTGCTGGCTTGCCAGGCGTCTAAGCACGAATTAGACGCAGCAAACATTGCCTTTTGTGGTGCCTTCGCTATATCTGAATGGCGCGAGCCCGCCCTGCTAAGCCTTTATCTTGGCAGCCATATCTACCACCCATGCTTAATTTTCTTAAATCGGCCAAGAAGAAAAGCCGAAGCCAGGCTGATTCCGAGGTCTCTGGCCGGGATGCGCAAGGCACAGAGCCTGCTTCCACCTCTGCTGTGGCCGCCCCCGTCGAGAAGAAATCCACCGTTTCCAAACGGAACAAGCGTGTTCGACCCAAGACGTATTCTTTTGCGGTCTATATTGTGGTGGCCTTGCTTTTGATTGAAGTTGTCGCGCTCTTCTCCATTTTCCATTTTCGTCGGGTC
>CAWUJC010000279.1:0-4619 GCA_963922355.1 uncultured bacterium
CGGTCGGTGACGAGCGGGTAATCCAATGCGACGCCGGTCGGCATCCCCAGGAGTTGGATAAAATCGCCTTCGGGCTCGATCTGCAGCACGGCAAAGCGGCGCTCACTCAAATCGTTCCAGGTGAAACGCAACGCCATTTTTACTTCCGTCATTTGCAAGACGGTTAGCTTCGGCATCTCCGGCTCCTCGCTCAGCCCCGGCAAGACCGACACGCTACCCGGCGTCATTTGAGGCAACATGCTGGGCCCGTCGAGCGAGGTTCCATTACCGCTAATCGGCGAATCCAAGAGCGAGGGCGCCCCCTCGTCTTCTACCACCATATTCAGCTCCGGAGCTTCGTCGTCGCTCACCGACACTTCGGCTCCAACAGGCAAAGCGAAAGCGCACACACCTGCGACCAACATGACATACTGCCAATTCTTCATCATCCCACCGCCGTTTCTTCGGTTACGTCTCCAAAAAACTCGTCCACATACGTGTCGGGCGCAAATCGGCGCAAGTCTTCCGGCTGCTCACCAAAGCCCAGGTAATAGGTGGGCAGGCCCACTTCCTCGCGCACCGCGGCGACCATGCCCCCTTTGCCGCTGCCTTCGATCTTCGTCATGATCATTCCGGTCAGCTCAATCCCGGCGTGAAATTCGCGCGCCTGGCTTAAGATATTGTTCCCGGTGTTCGCATCCACCACCAGCCAGGTGTGGTGAGGCGCTGCCTCGTTCTGCTTGCTGATGGTCCGCTTCACCTTGGCCAACTCCTGCATGAGGTTCGACTTGTTGGCCTGCCGTCCGGCCGTGTCGATGATGAGCAAATCCACGCCCGCGGCGGTCGCCTCTTCCATCGCTTGATAAGCCACGCTGGCCGAATCGCTACCCTGCTCGCGAGCCACCACGGGGATGTCGAGTCGCTTCCCCCAGGTCTGAAGCTGCTCGATCGCCGCCGCCCGGAAGGTGTCACCCGCGCCAAACATCACGCGTTTCCCCTTGTCCTGAGCCTGCTTGGCCAACTTGGCCGCCGTGGTTGTCTTACCCGAACCATTCACACCAATCAGCAAGATCACCTCCGGCTTGGCGGGGACAGGAATCGGCGGCGGTGCCACCACCAGTTTTTTGATTTCCTCGCGCAGCAAGGTCAGGCCCTTGGGGAGATTCTTTTCAGCGCCTTCATCTTCGATTAACTCGACCATCCGCTCGGTCAGCGGCAGGCCCAGGTCGGCTTCGAGCAGTAAGGCCTCCCAGTCCACTTCCTCGCCGGTATCGAACTTTTTGACCAAGCCACGCCAAAAATCGACGTGGCCCTTGCTCAGGATGCCTTGCTTAACAAAAAAGGAGTCGCGAGCCATGGTAGAAAAAAAACTAGGAGTCCGAAGCGTGACGCAGGGGACGCAGCACGTCCTGCTTGAGCCGGTCGAGGATGCCGTTGACGAACTTACCGGACTCCGGCGTCCCGAGTGTTTTGACCACCTCAATCGCTTCGTTCATCGCCACAATGGGCGGCGTCTCTTCGCAATACAGCATCTCATACGCGGCGACGCGCAGCACGTTGCGGTCCACCGGCGCCATGCGGTCGAGCGTCCAGTTCTCGGAAAGCTCAGACAAGCGGCGGTCAATTTCCACCTGATGTTCCAGCACCCCAGCAATGAGCTGCTCGGCCAACTCACGGGCATGGCGGGGGCGGCGGGAGGTGGACCAAAACTCCGTAAAAACCTTCTCCCGGTCCTGCCGGTCGAAGACGTCCGGGCCTTGGGCATCTCGCTGGTAAAGAAATTGGACGGCGCTGAGGCGCCCTTCGCGTCGTTGCGACATAGGCGGAGAATCATGACGCGAACCCGGCTCCGACGCAAGCCTTGCCCCCGCTTTCCGCCCCGCTCAGCGCGTCCGCTTTATGCCCGCGACCAAAAGCGCAGCACGTTCCCCTCACGGGGGTCCCACTGTGGCTGCTGGGTGGTGAAGCCTGCGTCCTCCAACTTGGCGTAGAGCTGGTCGATCTGCTGTCGATCCCCCTGCGGCGGGTGCAACTCCATTACAATATTGGCGAAGGGCCGCAGCGCCTCGGCGTCCAAGGTCTCAAAAATCTCATACTCCGCCCCCTCGCAGTCGACCTTAAGCAAGTGGAAGTCTTTGCCCGCCAAACCGGCTTCTTCCAACAAGGTGGCCAAAGTGGCCAGGCGCACCTGCCGCGTGGCCACTTCCCGCTCTTCCTCCCCGGGCTTGAGGTAAATACTATCGATCCGGGAATAAGGCTGAGCAACCATTTCGATCTGCCCAGGCTCTTTGGCCACCCCGGCGTTAACGGTACGAATCTGATTCAGTTGATTCAGGTCCAAGTTGTAGCAGAGCCGATGGTAGGTCAGCGGATTTAGCTCCACGCTCAGCGCATAGGGAATCTCAAAATTGTTCTTTAAGACGGCCAAATCGAAACAGCCGATGTGAGCGCCAATGTTGACGTAGGCTAACTTCCCCTCCTTGCCGCTGACTTGCAGGTACTCGTCGTAAGCACCTTCGGCGAGGAGTTCTTTGGCGCTGTCATGATCATAGAACTTCGTATTGCAGACCACGGTTAAGCGACGATCCCAGACATAAGCCAAAACCGGACAGCCCCTCCCCAAGAAGCGCTGCATAACCAACGACCAACGGTTACTAAAACGCAAGGTCAGGCCCAAACTACGCAACCCGTAATAAATGTGACTCCAGAGTTTTTTCACCACAGCACAACTTGGCGCGGTACAGGGGGAAAGGCCATCCCAAAGAAAGCTACCGGCGGAGGGAATCGAACCCACACGGACTTGCGTCCACTTGATTTTGAGTCAAGCGCGTCTACCAATTTCGCCACGCCGGCTTAGCAGGAAGATGAGCATACGGATTTCGCTCTTTTTAGCAAGGCTTGTGCAGCCCTCGGTTTATTCGACCAAACGCACGGCAACGCGCTCGCACACCGGGATATCCCACGGGACGATGGAATGATCGGGCCCGAGCAGGCGCTCCTGTAAGGCCGGGTCGCCCTTGGCCGCATCGGCGATATCCGCCCCGGTCTGATCACCTTGGATGCCGATCCACTCAAAGGCCCAACCCGTCCGCTGGAGCCACTCGTAGAAAGCCTTGGCCTCGTGGTTCTCCCGCTGGGGGTAGTACAGAAGTTCGTCAAAGACCAAGACGGAGCCCGGGGCCAAGCGATCAGTCAGCGCGTTGAGCACCGTCACGGTAGAGCTGTAGATATCGCAGTCGATGTGAGCCAGTTCCACCGTGCCTGAATTCTCGGCCAAAAATTTTTCGACCGTGTCCTCAAACAAGCCCAGGACGAGGTTGGCATTCTTCGGCAGATTCGTCGGCTGCGGCATGGCAAAGCTGCCCTTCAGCATCCCGTACTCCGGCAACCAGTCTTCCGGCAATCCCTGAAACCAATCGAACCCATAGACGGGGCGCGGCGCCCGGGCTTCGCCCAAGAAGCGCAAGGTCGTTCCGGTCCCCACGCCAAATTCCAGCCAGAGTCCCGCCTCCGAATTCGGCGCGAGCTGTTGGGTGCAGACGTGTTGGAGCGGCATCGAGGCGAGCTGCAAGGGGCGCAACTCTGCTTCGGCTTTCTCCACAAACTCGAGGAGAGAGAGCCCCTCAACGGTCTGGCGCGCGGAAATCGACATGGAATGAAAGTGACCACCTTTTGCCCAAGGCGCAAGCCCCACCCCTTGCTAATTCCATAAGGACTACAAGAAGCTATCTCAACATTAACAAATGGTCGCGCCAGTAAGACTTTGGCTTTCTGGTAAGGCGCGACGAAGGAGCATATTGGATGAAATCTGTGACTGAGGAGCAACACAGCCAGAAGGCTAAAAGACACTGGCCCCGAAGGGGTTGCGTCTCATTTGGCCCGTGGCATTGTCGTTTGTCGGTCAAAGGTATACTCCATACCTACTCCCTCCTCAACTCCTCGCCACGAGCCAAATGAACCAGCAACGCGACCGATTGCTAATTTTGAGATAGCTTCTAAGCTGATCGACATGAACCGCGCCCAGCGCATCAAAGTTTTTGATCAACTCAGCACCATGCTCCAGGCCGGGATCCCCCTGCCCAAAGCGCTGACCAGAATCAAGCAACGCCATCCGTTGATGGAACTCGACGTGATGGCCAACTCCCTGGGGCAAGGTGAGCGAGCCTCTGAGGCGTTCGAACGCGCCGGCTTTGAACCCTTCGAGCAGCACCTGATCGCCGCTGGCGAACGCGGGGGGCGCCTGCCCGAAGTCTTCCGCGCCCTCTCGCTCTATTACCAGCGCGAACTGGCCGTCTCCCGGGCGATCAAGGTGGCCCTGGGCTACCCCATCGTCCTGGTCAACCTGATTGCACTGATTATCCCCGTGCCGCAATTGATCACCAGCAGCCTATTCTCTTATCTTTCTGCCGCAACTGGCCTATTGATCATCGTTTGGGCCGTTCTCATTGGCTTCTACCTGTTCATTCGCCTGACCTGGGATCTGCCAAGCATGCAGTTTTTCTGGATGCGTGTTCCACTGGTCGGCGGCTTTCTCCGCACCAGCTACCAGTACCGCTGGATTCTGGCGCTGCGCCTAGAACTCAACGCCGGCATCACCTTCCATAACGCGGCCGCCGACGCTTGGCGCGCGACCGGCTGGG
>CAWUJC010000280.1:0-4618 GCA_963922355.1 uncultured bacterium
CGGCAATCGGCAAGTGGGCGCAAAGTGATTATCGTCTCCGGTTCCCAGAAGTGGCGGGTGAGAATTTGCCCTATGCCCCAGACGTCTCCAGCTTCGCGTCAATTCAAGGGGGAACTGAGCCTACGACGAAGGAAAACGCCTGCACGTTTCTCTTTTGCGGCCAAATGATTGCCCGCAAAGGCACGGATGTCTTGTTGGAGAGCTTTGCTCGTGTCGCTTCAAATCATCCTAACGCTAAGCTCCTGATGGTGGGCCGCGAGGAGGAGGGGCAGGACTTCTGGGCGGAGCTGCCCGCAGGCGATTGGCGAAAGCAGGTGGAGCGGGTGGGCTTTGTCGCGCCGCAGGATTTGCCTGCCTTCTTTGGTCAAGCGGATGTCTTTGTTTTGCCCAGTCGGCACGATGGCTGGGGGGTGGTCGTCCACCAAGCGGCGGCGGCAGGCTTACCCGTGATTGCCAGTGATGCCGTTGGTTCGGTCCGTGATTTGGTGGCTGACGGAATCAGCGGTTGGGTTGTTCCGGCCGGAGAGGCCGAACCTTTAGCTGGCGCGATGGAGTCCTTAGCGACTGATGCGGCGAAGCGCCAAGAAATGGGGGGCGAGTCCCGTCTCCTGGGGCTGACGATCACGCCGGAAAAAGAAGCGCAGAAGTGGGTGGCCTTTGTCGACCGAGTGGCTATGGCTAAAGTGGCATGAAGATTCTCCTCGCCAGTAGTAGTTCCGGTTCGCGCGGTGGCGGAGAGATTTTTCTCCGCGAACTCGCCCACGCCTTTCATCATCACGGGCACGAGGTGCATTTCTGGTGTTCCAGCCATTCGCGGATGGACGAGTTGGCCGGGGCTATAGCACCGGTCGCGAAGATCAGCCGGCAGGACTATCTCAACACCTACGACCGGAAGCTGCGGAGCCTGGCGGCGTATGCGGATCATCCCACGGCGAGGTCTGTGGCGGCTTGTTGGCGCTCGCTGACACCGGATATCATCCTGATCAACAAACAGAATTTGGAAGATGGGTTGGACCTCTTGCGCGCGGCTCGAGAGGCGCGCCTACCGGCGGTGGCCGTGGTGCATTTAACGCAATCCGCACGCGAGTTGAAGGCCATCGGGGCGAGGTTTCGCGATGGGGCTTCCTGGCATGCGCTGCGTGATTTTCATGGCCCGGTGGTGGCGATTGAAGAAGAGCGGGGACGGGCGCTGGCGGATTTTTCGCGTCGGACACTTGGTGGATTTTCTGGTCTGCACGTCATCCCCAACGGCGTACGAGATTTTCATCGCGGGGACGATTTCCGGGAGGAATCCCGGGCGGCATTGCGTGAGCGCTTGGGGTGGCCGGTCGAAAGTAAGGTGGTTCTGGGCGTGGGCCGCGTGATGCCGCAAAAGCGGCCTGAACTTTGGCTTTCCCTCGCGGCTAAACTCACCAAGAACTTTCCGGAACACCGTTTCGTCTGGGTGGGCAGCGGAGAGGGCGAAGCAGCTTTTGATCGCCAGACCAAGGAATTTGGATTGGAGCACGTGCTGCATCGTGAGGCTTGGTGCGAAGATGTGGCCCCGTGGTTGAACGGGGCGGATGTCTTCCTCCACACGGCGGCGTACGAGGGGTTGCCGTTGGCGATTTTGGAAGCGATGAGCGCCGAATTGCCCGTCTTACTACCCGATGACTTAGCCCCACAGTTGCCGCTGTTGCAAGGGGCCATTGAATCCTTTCAAACCGATGAAGACCTCGGGAAACTCCTTTGCTCGGAAGCCCGACTCAAGGAACTCGCGAACACGGGACGGCAGCGTTATGAAGAGGCGTTCTCGTTGAAGCGTTGTGCCCGGGAGTATGAGAACCTGTTCCGGTTGGTTCTCGGGGAGTGTCTCTAGGACTGTTAGGACTTTTTGCTCAAGTCCTGGGGCTGCTGCGGGCGGGAGCTGTAGTACTCCTGGTACTGGTAGTAGTAGTACTCAGGGAGCTGGGTGTTCACGCAGTTCATCGCTAAGCCAAGCACGTTGACCTGTCGTTGGTAGAGATTCTGCAGGGCATTGGTGACCAAGCGCATGGAGGTGTGCGACATGCGAAGGAGGAAGATCGTGCCGTCGATGGAGGGGGCCAGCGTGGGGGTGTCATCCGTGGCCAAGACTGGTGCACTATCGACCACCACGTAGTCGTAGGCGTCGCGAATTTCCCGAAAGATTTCGGAGGTGTTGGACTGGAGGAAGAGTTCGCCCGGGTTACCTGGCGTGTTGCCGCGAGGCAGGAGTTCCAGATTATCGTAGCCGGTTTTGAGGATTAAATCCTGCCACTTGGCTTTGCCGCCGAGGCAGTCCGCCAGGCCTTGGTCCGCATTAAGTTTGAAGGAACGGTCCAGGCTGCCGCGCCGCAAGTCCGCATCAATCAGTAGGACTCTGGAGCCGGAGAAGGCCATGGTAATGGCGAGGTTGGTGGAGAAGGTGGACTTGCCTTCGTTTGGGATGGCGCTCGTCACGAGCAGGCTCTTCGGGCGCTCGTTGGTGTCCAGCTCCATGTAGAGGAGGGAGGAGCGCACATTGCGGAAGCTTTCCACGTAGATGTGGCGGGGGTCTTCCGGGACGATCAGGCCGCTCTCCGGGCTTTGAGCCACGTTGGCATCAAGGGGGATTTGGCCCAGCACTTCCTCCTGTAAATGGTCGCGAAGTTCGGTGAGGGAATTGACGCGGTCGTCAATTCGGTCAAGCAAGAAGAGAATGCCGACGCCGAGGGCGAGGCCCACGAGCAGACCTTGCACGAGGGAGGTCGTGGCGCTGAAGGTGTTGGGGCGAGCGGGCGTGGCACGGTTCAGGACGCTGATAATTTCCTGATCCAACTTCTGGCCGACATCCACGCGCTGCATCTGGCCAATAATGCGATCCTGCTCGGCTTGGGCGCGTTCGAGTTCACGCTTGATGCGTTCGTACTCGTTTTTCTTCGCGTTGATTTCGCTGGCTTCTTTCTCCAGCTCGGTGATCTGGGTTTCCAGGTTGCGGATCTCAAGCGTGATGGTTTCCCGCCGGTTCTTCATCGATTCCTTGCTGTTGCGGCGAATCAGGTCGAGTTCTTCCTGTTGGAGTTGGATGAGCTGGTCGAAGTTCTGCATCTTGGGATGCGCTGGCTTGAGAACTTTGCTCAGGCGTTGTTTTTCGGCGACAAGGCGATCCAGCTTCTTTTTCTCTCGCAGGAAGTCCATGGCTGGGGTCAGGAGCGGGACGTCGTTAGGGTCGGCTTCGCTGGTGGCAAGCGAGGCCTCCTGCACCTGCTTGTCGAGGTGCTGGTCGGAACTCATGAGGGTGAGCAGGCGTTCCTCTTTTTTGAAGTCGGCGAGCTTATTTTTCTCGTCGCTCAGCCGCTTGACCATGGCCTCGCTTTGCTGCTCGAGGAAGACGATGTTGTGGGTTTTGTGGAACTCTTCGAGTTTGTCCTCGATGTCGTTGATTCGGCTGGTGAAGCGGACGCGCTGGGTGTTGAGCGAGGCCAGGGTGTTCTGGGAAAGATCGTCACGCATGCCGCCCCGCATGCGGATGTATTCGTCGAGGCAGGCATCGAGGTAGGCTTGGACGTAGGCCGGATCCGCACCGGTTGCCTGGAGGATGAAGATGTTCGTCCGGGGAGATTGGACGGCCTGCAAGTCGACATAACTCGGCGTGAGGTCGGGATGCAGAGCCTTGACCCGGGCGGAGGCGCGGGCGCGGACATCGGCGCTGCGCATCAGTTCAAGCTGGGTACCAAAGAAGTTGATGCCTTGTTCTTTGTGCAGGTTGCTGTCCTGCAGGTTGAGCACGCCGGAGATGATCAGCTTTCCGGTCGACGTGTACGTCGTCGTTTTTTGCGAAACGTTATAGGCTTGGTAAGCCAAACCCAGGGAGCCGCAGAGCGCCAGGACGTACCAGCGCCGTTTGAGCAGCATCTTGTAGCGGTGCAAGCGGGTAAAGAACGTGGCGGACCAGCCGGCAAAAGACGTGGAGGGGGCTGGCGCTTGCATGAAAGAGGTCGGGGAGAAAAGCGAAGTCTAACGCGAGGAAAGAAGGCAGGAAAGGTCGAGTTTGCGGCGGTTGGTTTAGAAATTAATCAAGCGCTGGGGCACGATGATCCAGTCCCCCGGTTGCAGGAGTTTATCTTTGTCCCGGCGTCCATTCTGGATGACGTCTTTGACGTCCACGACAAAGGTTTGAGAGCTCTTGGTGCCTTTCTTACGGACGAGCTTTACCTTGCGTTGGTCGGCAAAATCGCCCATGCCTCCCGCCTCGATGATTGCCTGGCTGAGGTAGAGTTTGCCGTCCGGCGGGATGGCAATCGGCCCCTCCTTGGCAATTTGGCCGGTCAGGTAGACTTTACCCGGGGACGTGACGGTGCGGGATTCGATGGAGATGATGACGGTGGCGCGGTGGTAGTAGTCCTGTTCGAGGAGTTTCTTCGCGTCGAAGGCCAGTTGCTGGCAGGTCTTGCCCTGAGCTTCTAGCAGGCCCACGTAGGGGATTTCCACTTCGCCGGTGCTTTTGACTTGGAGGAGCCGGGCGGGGTCTTCGTCCTCAACCACACGGAAGCTGAGCTGATCACCAATCCCGATTCCCTGTGAGTTGTCCAGCCGGTCCATGCGCTGGAGGGTGTTGACGGCCGGGCCCGGGGCGACG
>CAWUJC010000281.1:0-4611 GCA_963922355.1 uncultured bacterium
GAGATTTTGGAAGAAGGGAAACTTACCGTAACGGTGAGTGACCACGGCACCATCGTGCTGGGAGGTCAGAATTTTGACTACATGGCAACGGCCACTGAATTTGGAGATACTACGATTTATCAATGGCACTATTGCGCTATCGTGAAAGAATGCGCTTTGTATTTTGTGCTGAGCCAAGTCTCGCCCTCACCAATTGGCGAAGCTCAGCACATCCTGGATTCCCTTAAGTTTAGTCATCCCTAGCAACTCTGCAGTGGCAGGCTGACCTGAAACGTCGAGCCCTGGCCGAGTTGGCTGAGGACCTTCGCCTGCCCGTCGTGCGCTTCCACGATGGCGCGGACAAAGCTCAAACCCAGGCCCAAACCACGATGCGACCGGCTCTTGTCTGCCCGGTAGAGACGCTCCCAAATGCGGTCGAGGTCTTCGGCCGCAATGCCCTCGCCATGATCCTGGACACTTAGGAGCGCCGTTTCGTTCACCTCTTGCAGGCGGACTGCCACCTTACCACCTTCGGCGGAATACTTAATCGCGTTGTCCAGGAGGTTGCCCACCACTTGCTGCAAACGCGGTCCATCCGCGGTAATCATCAATTGCTTCGGCAGCTCCAACTGAAAGGTGATGTTTTTGTCCTCGGCAGCCAGGCTGTAGACATCGGCCAAGCCACGGACCAGCTCCGCGAAGTCGAGCTTCTTGAGGTGCAACTGCATGGAACCCGTTTCCGCTTCGGAAATATCCATAAGGGTCGTCAGCATCGAGGTCACCCGCTCAGATTCTTCCAGACAATCTTGCAGACTCTCCCGCAGGGCATCGGCGTCCTTTTCCTCCTCCTGGAGGGCTACCTCGGCACTACCGCGCAGGCGGGTAAGCGGCGTCCTTAAGTCGTGGGCCACGTTGTCGAGAGCCTCGTGCATCGAGCGGATGAGGTACTGCTGCTGGTCGAGCATCTGGTTGAAGAGGCGACTCAGCTCGGCCAATTCATCGTTCGTGTTGGCCACCGGTACCCGGGCTTCCAAGGTGCGCGTCGCCAAGATGGAACGCACTGTCTCGCCCAACCAACGGATGGGCCGCAGCGTTCGGTTGGTCAACATCATGCCGCCCAACACGCCAAGAGCCACCACGCCTAACAGCGCGAGCACAAAGACGGTCCGGAAGTTCGAGAGCATTTCTTCCAGGTTCGGAGTCAGCATGCCCACTTGCAGCGTTACGTCATCATGGTGGGTCGTGAGAATCGACCAAGAGCGCCCGGGAATTTTGGACGGCAATTCGTCCCACTGGCGATGGGGGTGCTCGCCCGTCTGGTTGTAGCGCTGTTCGATCAGCCCCTTGACGGTGTCCTCCTCCATCGGATCGTTCTGCGACGTCCGGGCAAACCAGAGCTTGCCTTCCTGGGTACTGAGCAGGACGAAAAAGGCATCGCGCTGAGCCTTCGCCAAAGCAGGGAGTTGATGCTGCATTCGTGGCACGCCACCGTTGACGTACATCGCATTCACCACGTTATAGCGCTGCTGCACTTCGCGCCGATCACGCTGAGTCAACTCATGCGCCAGGAAAAAGTAGACCGCCAGGAAAAGCAGCGAACCCGTGACAATGAAGTAGGCCGCGTACCAAATGCTCAGCCGCCAGGAAACCCGTTGCCGGACATCCCGAGGGAGCCGAAAGTCGGGGGCGTTCTTCCCGGCCATGGCGTTATTCGGTCTTCAGCACGTAGCCGGCACCGCGCAAGGTATGAATGAGCTTGAGGTCAAAATCGCGATCCACTTTATTGCGCAGTCGGCAAACCAGGACGTCAACCACGTTGGTCTGGGGATCAAAACTGTAATCCCAGACATGCTCCAAAATCATCGTCTTGGAGAGGACGCGCCCCGGGTTTCGCAGCAGGTACTCCAGCAGGCTGAACTCCCGGCTTTGCAGCTCGATGCGCTGGCCCTCGCGTTCCACCTCGCGGCGGATCAGGTCGAGCTTCAGTCCGCCGTAGTTGATCTCCGTCGCCTCGGTCGTGTGGGTGGAGCGACGAATCAACGCCTGAATGCGCGCCAGCAGTTCGGCAAAGGAAAACGGCTTGGTCAGATAATCGTCGCCCCCGCGCTGGAGACCCGTCACCCGGTCATCCACCGAACGCTTGGCGCTGAGAATAATCACCGGCGTGTCGATTTTCTTGTCCCGCCAAGAGGAGATGACATCCAAGCCATCCATCTCCGGCAACATGAGGTCGAGCACGGCCGCGTCATACTCATTATCGAGCCCCATTTGCAGGGCGTCGCGACCATTTCCCACGGAATCGACCGCATAGCCCGCTTGCTGCAAGCCTTTGGTCACAAAAGCCGCGATCTTCGCGTCGTCCTCCACCACTAAAATCCGCATGGCTATTTCTCCTCCGAGGTAACGCTCCAGAGATCGGGCTCGACGGCTTCGACTTGCTCGCGGCTGACCCAGCCCGTCTTGCGCTTGGCGTAGCGAACCCGCACGTACTGCTCGTATTGTTTGTCGATTTTGTCGACCGCCACGCGCTCGCCTTCGGGCAAGCGGCTCACTTCCTTAGCCTTGGCAAAGGGGCTCTGCAAGACGATGGCGTCTTTGGCCGTCACCACCGCATAGTGCCGCTCCATGGCCGACATCCCTGCGCAGGCCGCCGAAAGCCCAAAGCCCACAAAGACGAGAAACAAAGCCAAACGCCACCAGCGCACGCCGATCGGCCCCGGCTTAAACCAGGAGATAAAGGCCAGGATCACAAAGAGAAAGAGCAGGAGGCTAGCCGTCCACGCCCATTGGTTGGACGTCATTGAATTCAGGAGGTTTTGCCACCACTTGGGCTCCGGAGTTTCCAGCCCCGCCCGCTCGCGCGCCACCGCCAAGTTCGCCAATACATCCGGGTCTTCCGGCGAAAGGAGCAAGGCGCGTTCGTAGCTCAGGATGGCCTTACCCAACTGATCCGTCTGAAAGTACGCATTGCCCAAGTTGAACAAGACCGCCGGATCGTAGCCGTGGCTGCGGTTCATCCGCTCGTACCCGGCAATGGCTTGGTCGTATTTGCCATCCGCGTAAGCTTGGTTGGCTTCGGCAAACTCCAAGCTTACGTTTTCGGCCTGCAACGGCAAGGCCGCCGCCACGACCGCAAAAAAAGCAACCAACTGGATCCAGAACATGCGGCCACACATAGAGCGCCCGGGAGCATGGCGCAACCCCATCACGACGTCACCTCCGTTTTCGGCTGCTGCGCTTTTTCCAATTCGACGAGAGTGGCGTCCACCAACTCTTTCCATTCCCCGAGCGGTCGGCTGGAAGCTCCACCGCCGTAGGTCATGGCGTCGGCTTGGGTAAAGATTTCGGTCACGGCTGACGCGGCTTCCGGCGCGTACTCGGCCACCGTTTCCGCCGTCACATCAACCGGTTCGATTTCCGTCAGCAACGCCAGACGCGTCTGCACGGCTGCCCGCGCCGCCGGGAAGAAGGCAGCCGAATCGTTGGCAGAGACGGCGGTATTCATTTTGCCTTGCTCAGCCGTCAACTCACCGGAGAGGCGCACGGTACGGGCAAAGACGGGGTCGTTCTCCAGGCGACGCTTCCGGCTGACCACGGCAAAGCCCACAAGCAAAGCCAGGATCGGCACGCCGTTCACGGCGAGGAACCAGGGCTGCAACGCCACGCGGCTAAAGTTAGTCGTAAAGCCTTGGAGTTGGGTCTTAATCGGCACCAGCAACGAATCCTCTTCGCTGACGACTGGCGTTGCCGGTTCGTCACCCGCGGCAACCGTGGGTTGACGCGATGGCGTCCCTTGGGGCGAGCCCATAATTCGCACTTCCGGCCCGTTAATCTGCTTCGTCGCGTACTTGCCGGTGCTGGGATTAAAGAAGGAAAATTCAATTTCTGGAATCCCCGTAATGCCCGGCTCCTTCGGCACGATCGCCTGCTCAAAGCGCTTGGTGCCGCGTACGCCACTCGTGTCGCTCAACATCACGTCACTGGTGGCGGGGTAGACGCGCCAGCCCGTTTCGTCCACCAGGGACGGCGTGTTGACGCGATCCAGGTTGCCCTGACCGGTCACCTCGGTAATGAGCGTAATTGGCTCGCCAAGGTCAACGCTGTCCGGCTTGGCCGTGGCCAGGAGGTCAAATTCGCCGACCGCACCATCGAAGGTGGCCGGACGGCCATCTGTCGGGAGCGGCTTGATGTCCACTTCCACCGGCACGGAATTCAACGTCTTTTCAAAGCGGCGCACGCGGTTGAAGAAGCGACGACCAAACCCGGCGTAGGGATCTCGCGGCGACGCCGCCACCGGCACGGCCAGTTCCGTCTCAATTGATGCATCCACCGTGTACTTACCTTCTTTCACAGCGGTCAGACCGGTGTCCCAGGTCATCACCCGGTAGACTTCCCCACCCACGTACTCGCTCCGTTCCACCGGCTTATCAGCCAGCTTATTGATCACGAAAGCCTGACTCGGTACCAACGGCGAGTAGTAGGAAGCTCGGGCCTCCTGCTTGACGTAAAACTTGATCCGCACCGGGAGCATTTCGCCGACGTAGACTTCCTTCTTGGGCATTTCCAGCTCAATGAAGGCCCACTCGCGGCGCAGGCGACCGGGGGAAGTCGGCGCCACGTTCGGCTGCGAAG
>CAWUJC010000282.1:0-4610 GCA_963922355.1 uncultured bacterium
CCGCAAGTCATCGCTGATTATGAAACCGGGAAACTGCGCCCGTCCTACCGCAAAAATTAGGCCAGCATTCCCAGCTTCTCAGACGGGCCCATCCCGCGCTACGACTTGTTGGACGTTTCTCACTACAACCGCATCAGCCTCCAAACCACTCGCGGCTGCCCCCTGCACTGTGAGTTCTGTGGCGCTTCCCACCTCATTTCTCCCGTCCGAAGAAAATCGATCCCCCAAGTAAGGCGAGAGTTGGAAGCGATCTTGGCGCGGTGGCCGAGACCGTTTATCGAACTGGCCGATGATAATACCTTCGTCCATAAATCCTGGGGCAAGCAGCTTCTGGAACTCTTTGCCGAGTATCCCATTAAATGGTTTACCGAAACCGACATCTCCATCGGAGAGGACCCAGAGCTCTTGGCTTTGCTGGCCCGCAGCAATTGTGCGCAGGTCTTAATTGGCCTGGAATCTCCCAGCCTCCAGACGCTCCGCAACCTCGATCCTCACGGTTGGAAAGCCCGCCAACACCAGAGAACGTCGCAAGCCGTGAAGCGCATTCAAGACGCCGGCATCAGTGTCAACGGCTGCTTTATTTTGGGAAGTGACGAAGACCGCATGGACAGCTTTGAGCGGACCCGGGAGGCGATTGACCACCTGGAACTTGCCGAAGCTCAAGTGACCTTATTAACCCCCTTCCCGGGAACCAAACTTTACCAGCGACTCAAGAGCGAGGGCCGCTTACTCCAAGATGAATTCTGGGATCAATGCACCTTGTTTGACGTCTGCTTCCGCCCCAAACATATGACGGTAGAAGAACTGGAAAGCGGCTTTTTTGAACTCATGCAACAGGTTTACGCGCAAGATCGAGTTCAGGTGAGGCGTCAACGTCTGACGGCCTGCACCCGCCGCCGCGCGCTCCAACTCCGTTCATCAGGAATACTATGCTAAACTTTATTTTCCGCTATCTGACCTTCCGCACACAGCCAGACGAGTTAAAAAATCTCCAATGGTCACATCTGATCGTTGGCCTACTCGGTACGTGGATCGTCGGTATCGGGCGCTACTGGGATCATCCCGACGCGGAGCTACTCCAGCACTTGGGCGTCGGATCCCTGGTCTACGTCTTTTGCCTGGCCGCCGTCTTTTGGTTGATCATCAAAGCCCTCAACGTGCCGCCCTGTCGCTACTTCGACTTATTAACGATGATCTGTCTGACCTCCTTTCCTGCCATCCTCTATGCCATTCCGGTGGAGCGCTTCATGTCCTTGTCTGCGGCCGCAACCCTCAACGTTTGGTTCCTCCTCATCGTGGCCGTCTGGCGCGTCTCCCTCTTTGCCACGTATCTGCATCGGCTCTATCAACTCCCGGGAGGCGTCACCTTACTCATCATGCTCTTACCGCTCATGGGCATTGTCGCCTCCTTGGCGTTCCTTAATTTGGAAGGTGCCGTCTTCCAAATCATGGCCGGGCTCCACGGTCCCGAGCCAACCTCCAACGATGGCGCCTACATGGTCGTCATGTTACTGACCGGGCTCAGCTATTTCGGCGTTATCCCGGTCGTGATCATCTACCTCTTTACGGCCGTCTTCAGGTGGAGCAGGTCCATCGTCAAAGAAGAATGAGCGACACCGCGAGCTCCTTTTTCAACGTGTTCGAGGCCTTTGTTCCGACTTTCGAACCGAATTGTACCGATAAAATAAAATAACGTTTGCTGTATGTTGCTTGTGTGGCATTGATAGCCACCATGCGCCTACTTATCTTTCTCCTCCTCGCCCACTTCGCTTGCCCCCTAACCGGTAACACAGCCGAATTGCAACCGGGTTGGGGACAGGAGAAAGTCGACGACCTCACACCCACGCGCAGCCGCGTCATCCTGAATGGCCTCTGGCAATTTGCTCCCCATGGCACCACCCCCGCCCCCCCGGCAGACAGCGCCGAGTGGGGCCTCAAACACGTCCCGGGTGCTTGGGCCAATAACCACTGGCGCATGCAGTTACGCGGGAGCATTCACCAGGAAGGAAAGGGCGACCGCTGGCAGGACGTAGCCTGGAAGGAGCTGACCTCCGCTTGGTACCGACGCGATCTGGCCATCCCTGCCGCTTGGGAAGGCAGCGCTATCCTCCTGGCCTTCGAGCGCGTGAGCACTGACGCCCCAGTTTTCATCAATGGTCAAGAAGTCGGCCAAGTCGAATGGCCCTTCGGCGAAGTGGACATCACCGACGCCGTCACCCCGGGCGAAACCGCCAACCTGGAAGTCCGCGTCGTCGCGACAACCAAGGCCGAGGAAGTGCTGCGCTTCATGGCCACGGCGGACTCCCAGGTCTTTAAAGAAAAGGCCAAGCTCCACACCCGCGGCTTGATCGGGGAGGTCTTCCTCGAGCGCCGCCCGAAAGGCGCTTTCATTGATGATGTCTTCGTCATCACCTCCACCCGCGAGAACAGCGTCACGGCCCAAGTCGAATTAGCAGGCGTGAAAGAAGGGACCAAGGTCGCCCTCACCGCTGAGATGTTGGACGAAGACGGTAAGGTGGAGAAGACCTTCACCCAAACGGTTTCCGCTCCCGCCTCCCATGAACCCTTCCAAGTCACTTGGGATTGGGCTGACGCGCGCCTCTGGGATTTGGGCGAACCGAACCTGTACACGCTCAAACTCCGGGTACAGGGCGATGGCATCGACGACACCTACGCCCAGCGTTTTGGCTTCCGCGAATTCTGGATCGAGGGGCGCGACTTCTACCTCAACGGCCGCCGGGTCAACTTCCGCCCCATTAATCCGGCCGACAGCGATGCCTCTGGCAATGTGGCCGTCTCGCGTAACCATGTACGTCGCTATCTGGAGCAAGGCTACAGTCTCGGTGAGCTCTGGCCGATCGACCAGTTTCTGCGTGGCTCCGTCCACTTTCGCGAAATCTGGCAAGAGGTCGCCGACGAGGAAGGCTTCGCCCTGATCGGCAACCTCCCGCGCGTGAATAACTACGTCCGCGATAAAAAATGGAACCTCATCTGGGACGAGAAAAAGGACGCCTACCGTGATCTCGTCGCCCGCGAAATCAAGCGGATTCGCAACCATCCCTCCATCCTTTGGTGGGTCAACAGCGCGAACTACTTCGGCCATCACCGTGATCAGGACCCGCGGGCCATTGGCCGGAGAATCAAAGGCCTCCACGAGGGCTGGGTCAAAGGCAAGGAAGCCGGCCTGGAATCCCACGCCATCATCAAAAGCTTTGACCCAACCCGGCCCGTTGCCACCCACCAAGGGGGAGAGGTCGGCGACGTCTACATGCCGAACACTTACTTCAACTTCTTCCCCTTACAGGACCGGGAAGAATGGCTGAGCGACTACATGGAAAACGGCACCATGCCCTATCTACCGGTTGAGTTCGGCACGCCGCTGCAGTGCAGCTTCATGCGCGGCAAAACCCATTTCGGGGAAAATATCCGAACGGAACCGCTGCTCACGGAGTTTGCCGCCATCTACCTGGGGCCTGAAGCCTACGCGGTGGAGCCAGACAGCTACCGCGGCGATATTACCTCTAGTTTTAAAGAGGACCAACTCTATGAGAATTGGCAGAACCGCCCCTCGATGATCACCGCGCCGGCTCTCCAGAAAATCCAGGACCTCTTCATTCGCAACACCTGGCGCTCATGGCGCACCTGGGGAATCTCCGGTGGCATGATCCCCTGGGCCAACGGGCACGGTTGGTCGAGAACGGATCAAAGCCACACGACCACGCCATCAGCGGAGCCTTTCCAACCCGGCCACCGCGGCGCCTATCTCCCCGCTGAGATTGCCTCGAAGCGTCACCTGATGGAGCCTCCGGGTTGGGAGCGTCTCCCCGCCGCCGACACCCTGGAAGAAGTCAACGGCCCAACCCTGGCCTGGATCGCCGGCGCGCCGGAGGCCTTCACCGAAAAGAGCCACAGCTTCACCGCCGGTGAAAAAATCCAGAAGCAAGCCGTCCTCCTCAACGACCTGAACGAGGACGCGGACTACGAGGTCCAGTGGGAAATCAGCCTAGGCGGCAAGCCGCTTGACTCCGGTCGCGCCAAAGGCCAAGCCGTCACCGCCAATCGGGTGAAGCTCCCCATTAGCTTCCAACTCCCGGATGACGTCACGGCCAAAACCGAGGGCGAAATCCGGCTGCAGGCCACCATTGGCGACCGCAAACACGAAGATGTCTTTCCCTTCCGCGTCTTCCCCTCCCCAACCCCGCTAAAACTCTCGGCCAGCCTGGACGATCCCAAAGGCAAAACCAAAGCGATGCTCGAAGCTGTTGGCGTCGAGCTGGAAACCGTGTCACTCGGCGAGGCGCCCCTCCACATCATTGGCCGCGAGGCACTGGGTGAGGATCAACCCTTATCAGATGAGGTGAAACAGTTTGCCGAAGAAGGGGGTACCGTTCTGGTCATGCTGCAAGAGCGCGACTGGTACAAAGAAGTCCCTGGCCTGCGCGTCGCCGAACACTTAAGCCGTCGCGCTTTCCCTCTCGCGGTGGATGATCCGGCGCTGGCCAATATGGATGCCACCGATCTGCGCGACTGGAGCGGCGAATCCACCTTGGTCGAACCGTATCCCGACTACAATGGTAAAGACGGCAAGAAGGGGAAGCATACCGTTCCTA
>CAWUJC010000283.1:0-4589 GCA_963922355.1 uncultured bacterium
TGAATTGCCGTTGACAGCTCCCCGGCTCTTCCGGGAGGTTGGAGGCGGTGAAGTCGAATTTCGAAAAGTTCATCTTTACGAAAGTAGAGCTCTGGGTCCTCGTCCTCTTGGCTTTTCTGGGCCTCTTTGGCCTCATGGGCTTTGCCTATTTCTTGCGTCTTTCACTCGAGACGCCCAGCGACTCTGCTCTCTCGAAGATGGCGGTCAATCTCTCGACCCTGCCGGAACGTGCGGTCGACCTGTATCGGAATGGGGTGGAAGTTAACGCGGCGGGCGAGTTGGTCCAACGCGATCCGCGTAACGTCCGCTTTCCAACCTTTTCCGGCTTCCAGCCGCTCGATCCTGACTTTACCGAAGACGGTTACCTCCTCGTCTGCGCCTACGATGACACCGTCAAAAACAGCACCGTCTATCTCTATGACCTAAAGCAAGGCCGTAAGGTCTGGGAATGGATCACGGACGTCGACGACGTGCTCGCCAAGTCTCCCTCGGCTTCCCAGCGGCTGGCGCAACTCCCGACCCAGCCGTTCAACCCCCAACATGCTTACCTGATGCCCGATGGGGACCTGATCTTTCTCTGGCACATCGTGGGCTTGCTGATGCGCGTGGACCCACAAGGGCAAGTGAAGTGGTTGCTGGACGGTTCCTACCACCACAGCATTGAAAGGATGGCCGACGGTAACTTCATTGTGCCGATTTCGCCGGCCCATCAGGAAGGCGTCCACCGCGAAGATGGTTACGCCATTGTGAGTCCCCACGGCGAAGAACTGGAACGGCGCAACGTCAACGACATTCTCTCCCGCCATGGTTACGATGGTTTGATGAACGCGGTCGGCCCCTGGGAGTTCGATCGCATCCACCTCAATGATGTTGAACCGATCTTGGCCAACGATGCTTTTGTCCAAGCCGGCGACCTGGCCTTGAGTTGCCGCAACATCTCCACCGTCTTCCTCTATCGACCAAGTGAAGACCGCATCCTTTGGCTGAGCACCGGCCCTTGGCTGAACCAGCACGACGTGGACTATCAGGGCGAAGGGCGCTTTACGATTTTTAACAACGACTACCACCGGGAGAAAGACCCACCGGACCAGCGCCCAAACAGCATCTACCTCTACGACATGGCCACGGAAACCGCCAGCTTGCTTCTGGACGAGCCGTTCGCCCTCGAGAACCTCGCAACCCCGGAACAAGGGCTGCATCGCATGCTGCGCAACGGCGATGCCTTCGTGGAGTTAACCGACCAGCACCAGCTCGCCCGCGTCGCACCCGACGGCCTTCGCTGGCGCTACGCTCATGCCCTCTCCCAGCCGGGCCGGGCGGGACGTTTGTTCTGGTGCCGTTACTTCCACCGCGATGAAGTCGACCTCAGCTGGCTCCAAAACCAGACAAAACAGGAGGCCCCGTGAAGCTAAAATTCCTGGAACGCCTGATGGCGACCAAAGTGGAGATGTGGGTCCTGATCCTTCTCGGCTTCCTTGGCCTTTTTGGCTTGATGGGCTTTGCCTGGCTGGTGCGCGTTTCCCTTGCTGATCCCAGCGCCAGCTTCTGGACCCGCCTGGCCTACAACATGTCCGACCTGCCCCGCCAGGCGATCGAGCTCTCACAGACCGGGCTGGAGATCAATGCCCACGGCCAGCTCGTGCAGCGCGATCCGCGTCGGATTGACTTCGACGGACCGGTGGGCTTTCAGCTCCGCGATCCGAATTTTCAGGACGACGGCTACCTGCTGCTCAGCTCCTACGACGATCAGGTAAAGAATTCCATCCTCTCGTTGTATGACCTGAAAGAGCAGAAAGTCATCTGGCGCTGGGTGCCCGACATCGACGCCCTGCTCGCGGATACCCCCACGCTGCAAGAACGCTTGGGCGATCACCCACATCCGGGGATGGACCCCCAGCACCCCTACTTAATGGAAAATGGTGACGTGATTTTTCTCGTCCCGAAAACCGGGATGCTGGCCCGAATCAACTCCAATGGCGCGCCGGTCTGGACGCTGGACCGCACCTTCCATCACTCCATCGAACGCCAAAGCGACGGCAACTTCGTCGTCCACAGCAGCGAGCGCTTCGGCCAAGGTCCAGTCGAAAACTGCGCCTACGCCATCGTCACGCCCGACGGGAAGATCCTGGAGGTCCATTCCGTGCGGGACATCCTGGTGCGCCACGGCTACAGCGGCCTGCTCTACGGCGTCGGACCTTGGGAAGAGGACATCACCCACCTCAACGATGCCGAGCCGATGCTGGCCACGGATGAGTTCGTCCAGGAAGGCGACATCGCCTTTAGCCCGCGCAACATCTCCACCGTTTTCCTCTACCGGCCGAGTGAAGACCGGATCATCTGGCTCCAAACCGGCCCTTGGCGTAATCAACATGACGTCGACTACCTCGGCAACGGCAAGTTCAGCATCTTCAACAACAACCTCTACCGGGGCAAAGAACCCAAGCCCGAGGACCACAGCCATGTGCTCATCTATGATGCCGCCACCGGCCAAACCGAGGCGGCGCATCCCAAGGGCTTTGCCGATCTCAACCTTCTGACGCCGACCCAAGGCTTACACCGCCACCTGCGCAACGGAGATATCTTCGTCGAAATGACCGACAACGCACAACTCGCTCGCGTCGGCCCCGAAGGCGTCCGCTGGACCTACACCAACCCGCTCTCAGCAAACGGGCAAGTGGGCTCGCTCCATTGGTGCCGCTACTTCCACCGCGACGAGTTGGACCTGTCCTGGCTCGACAAAGCCTCGGCGAACTCCCATAAAGAATAGCGATGCCTGTTCTGGATTTTCTTCCCTCTCTCGCTTACCTCGGCCCGGGTTTGGGCGCCGGAGCCGTGGCCGCGATTTTGGGCCTGATCGGCGCCTTCTTCCTCGGGCTCTTTGCCATCCTGTGGTACCCAATCAAGCGCTTGCTCAAGGGTAAGAAGAAGAACAGCAACGAAGCCACCGCAAGCGAATCCTCCGCAAGCGATTCGGAATCATGAATTGGGTCCTGGCGCTGGTGGCCAGCGTCGTGGTGGTGGAGCTGGTCATCCGCTTGCGCGTGTTCGGTCGAATCGGAGAGATCAACCGGAGCTACGCCCGCTCGCTCCGCGTGGTGCGGCGTAAAGCCTCCGACCACTGGAAGGAAAAAGCCATGCTGGGCTGCTCCGCTCGGACGATGAAGGCTTCGGCGCTCCTGTTACTCTCTCTTGCGGCGATTGCCCTCCCCCTGCTTGTGCTGAGCATGATCTCCTTTGGTGATGGTCCGCCTTTTTTAGATTTTCTCATCAGCCTCCCCGGCTTGCTTGGCCTGACCGCCCTGACCGCCGCCTACGCTTTTCTGAGGACGCGCCTTGGCCGCTAACGCTTACAGCTCGCTTGATCAATGGCTCCACCGGGTGGCGCTCAGCCCTCTGGTCACCGACTTAACTTTCGACCTCGAGCAACTGTGGTTTGGCCGAGATCTGCCGGAAAGCAAGGAGGGGCGACATGTCTTTGTCTGCGGCTTGGCCCGGGCGGGAACCACGGTCCTCATGCGGGAACTCTACGCCACGGGGCAGTTCGGCTCGCTCACCTACCGCGACATGCCGTTCATCCTGGCTCCCAACCTTTGGCGCAAACTCTGGCAGCGCGGGGCAAAGGCAAATGAGTCAAGTACCCGCGCCCACGACGACGGCCTGGAGCATGGCTTCGACAGCCCGGAAGCGTTGGAGGAAGTCTTTTGGCGACATCACGCCGGTGACGCCTACCTCCACCGCGATCACCTTTCCCCCATGGCGGCGGACGACGAGACAATCGACGCCTTCCGCACTTATGTGGGCTTGATCCTCAAAGCCACCGGCAAGACGCGCTACCTCAGCAAGAACAACAACAGTATCCTGCGTCTCGGCTCACTCGCGAAAGCCTTCCCCAACGCCACGATCCTGGTGCCGTTCCGCGATCCCCTCCAGCACGCCAACTCTTTGCTCAACCAACACCGGCGCTTTCTCGACATCCACCACGACGATCCCTTCGCCCTCCAGTACATGACCTGGCTGGGCCACCATGAATTCGGCGCGGACCACCGCCCCTTCCACTTCTCCGACGAACCACTCCCCGCCGATCCGCTGACACTCGATTACTGGCTCGCCCTTTGGTGCCAGACTTACCGCTATCTGCTGGAACACCTACCCGCCAACGCCCGCTTCGTCAGTTACGAAGCACTCTGTACGGACACGGAACGGGTGTGGGGTAGCCTAGCGGAGCACCTGGGGCTGCCGGATCAAGCAACTCCCCACGACTTGCTGCTAGCCCAAAAATCGGAATTACCAGCAGCCCATGAGAGCTCGAAGGAAAGGGCCTCGAAGCTCTTCACTGAGTTAAGGCAGACCTGTCTCTAGAAAGAGAACTCTAAGCCCGGCGGCGACGCGCGAAGAGTAAGCCAACCACACCCAAAAGAAGTGCAGCAGAAGTCGGCTCCGGAACCTGGCCCATCGTCATATTGGCAGAACTTATCCCCACCGAACCATCTACCAATTCGATGTTTGCCCCATCAACAGTTCCGCTAAAGATTGGCGTCGAAAAAGTTGATCCGTTGCTAATAACCGTACGGCCACCGACCAACGAAATC
>CAWUJC010000284.1:0-4564 GCA_963922355.1 uncultured bacterium
GAAGAGCCGCAGGACGATGCGCTGCTCGTCAAAGCGTGGCTCAATCACGCCCTGCTCAGCCCGGAGCACACGGCGCGGCGTCCCGTCCTTGTCTAACTGCCAAATGTGCACGTCGCTCACGCGGTTGCCCTTCTTCTCGGCAAACCACATCCGCATGTTGGGGAAGCGGTCGATGGTCGTCCGTTCAATAAAGAGGGCCATGGGGTTACTCGTCGCCACATCGTGGAAGATGTTTTTGAATTCCGTCCGCGCCTGGGGCGCCAGCCACCCGTTATTGATAAAGGCTAAGCCGCTAAAGAGCGCCCCCATCAAAATCGCCGGGGCAATGATGGGGAGGAGGCCAATCCCGCTGGCCTTGAGCGCCATCAGTTCCTTGTCGCTAGAAAATCTCCCAAAGACGATCAACACCGCCATCAGCACCCCCCAAGGCAGGGTAAAGACCAACGTGAAAGGAATGAGGAGGACAACCAGTTTGATGATCACCCAAAGCGGCACATCCTGGAGAAGGAAGAGATCAAAGACGTCCTTAAAGACGTTGGCCAGAACGAGCAGGAAAGTGAGCGTGCCGACAGTCCCAAAGGCCACCAGCAGAAGCTGCTTGATCAGGTAGGTGTAAATGATTTTCATCCCAACTCGGGGGCACGGCGGGCTCCCAGAAAGCGCAAATCATGCGCCCGGCGGCTCAATTTGGCAAGTGCTGGTCCGTTTCATTCCTTGAACCCCCTGAAGTGCTCAGTGCCAACTCCCCAAACTTTTGAATTCCAAGCCGGTGCAAATCGTCCTAATGATAAGCGGGTGAGCGAAGAAGCAGAACCTAGCTTGGCCGACCTGAGGGCCGGCGACCAGGAAGCTTGGGCCCGGCTTCACCAGCTGCATTACCCCCGCGTCTGGAACAGCGTGAACCGCATGCTCAACAATCCCAGCCTGACGGACGACGTCGTGCAGGAGGCTTTCCTCAAGGCGTACCGGACGATTGCGAAGTTCAAGGGGAACAGCAAAATCGGCACCTGGCTTTACCGCATCGCCATAAACCAGGGCCTCGATACCGTACGCAAGAAGAAGCGCCGGGAAAAGTGGGTCTCCTTCCTTAATCCGCTCAACGACAACGAGGACCAGCCCTCCGTCCCGGATCAGCCGGTGGAAGCCACCGCCTCCATCGACCTGGAGAACGCCGACCTCCGCCGCACCATCATGGAGGCGATGGACGAACTGAGCGACGACCACCGGATGGTCGTGCAACTCCGGCTCATCGACGAGATGACCCTAGCTGAGACCGCCCAGGCGCTGGGCATCAAACAAGGCACCGTCAACTCCCGCCTCCACTACGCTTGCGAACATTTAAGGCGAAAACTCACCACAAAATTGAAAGATTCCTAATCCCGTATCGTCTGCTAACAAAAGAAGAAGAGAAGGAAGCACCATGGACTACCAAGACATCAAAGAGGCCCTCCTGGAAGCCGACGCCGTCGAACAAGAGCGATTGCGTCTCCGTCAGCCCCACGCCTGGGCCCAGCTCCAGGCTCGGATGAACGAACCGGCTCCCTCCCCAGGCTTGAGTTACCTCAACTGGAAATGGGCCAGCGCGACCGTCCTGGGGGCCTTCGCCGCCATGTTTGTTGTGATCGCCGCTTTTTCCGGCCCTGCCGCCCAGGTCAATTTGATGCACGTCAATCAGCCCAAGGTCTGGGCCACTCCTTTCCATAATACGGAGGCCAACGCCGACGTGATATGGCTGGATGGCCTCCCGATGGCCAAAGACGTCGTCGCCTCCCGCTAACTGTCAACGCCCACTCCTCTCCGCCGTGCTGTCTCTTTCCGCTCCCGCCGCCCCCCTGGGCATACGTCGGCGCCTACCCCGGCTGTCACGTCGCTTCCTTGGCGGGCTATGTTCCCTCACCTTTCTGCCTCTCCTTCTCTTGGCCGGTGAGAAACATGATGTCATCTGGGTGGGCTTGATTAAAGCGAACCAAGATCCGCCTACCTCCAACGCCGTCCTCAAGCAGATGCAGCCGCGGCTCGAAGCCGTCTTCGGCTACCCGGCTTACCAGCTCGTGCAGCAAGACAGCGTGCCCATCGGCCGCAACTGGCACAACTGGGTGATGCCGAATCGGGAATACTACATGAAGATCATCCCGATGGAGAACGACGAGGCGGGCAACACCCGGATCCACTTCGAACTCTACCGGCAAAAAACCTCGCTCTGTATGGGCACTTTCACGCTCAACCGGCAACGCCCCATCTTCATTGCGGGCCCGCATACCCAGACGGGAAAGCTCATTTTTGTGCTCCGGCGCTGTGCGCCCACAACCCCCGTGGCAGGGAAGGATTGACATTTTTACGTATTTCCGCATAAAAAGCCTTCATGACGAAGGATTTGAACCCCGTACTGGAGGGGTGGGAGTTCCTACCCAGTAAAGTAACCGCTCGCCTGATCGATGGTCTGGAGGGCGATTCGAAGCTCCAGCTCCGCATTGACCTCGGCGTGCTGCAAATGGAATTGGACGGCCGCCCCGATGGTCGCCAGCCGATGGGCGTCGAATCCTACTACACCTACTTCCGCGAAATGGCCGAAGCAGTCGAAGACGAGCAAAGCTTCGAGGACGAAGGGCTCGGTCTCCGCGAAGACGATTGCCTCAAACTCCAACAAGAGGCCGTCCAGTACTACCACCGCTACCTCGCCCTCTTCCAACTGGAAGATTGGCCCCGCGTCATCCGCGACACCCAGCGCAACCTCGACCTCTTCGACTTCATCGCCCATCACGCCGAGGCCGCCAGCCTCCACGAGATGTTCCACACCTACCGCCCCTATGCGCAGATGATGAACGCCCGCGCCTGGGCTCACCTCTGGATCGAACACGGCGAAATGCCCCGCGCGCTAGAAGTACTCGAGGACGCCATCGGCAAAATCATCACCTTCTGCCACAGCCTCGGCAAACCCGAGATGCTGCAAAACTGCGAGGAAGTCCGCTTCCTGGAAAGCTGGCTACAAGAGCTGAAAACCTCGCCGAAAAACTCGCGCGAACAGCGCTTGGAAGACTCCCTGCAGCAGGCCATTGACCGCGAGGACTACGAGACCGCCGCCAAGCTCCGCGACCAGCTCTCACAGATCGAGGAAGAAAAAATCGACAAGCAACTGGAAAATATCCAGACCCTGGACGAAGCCGCCGCCCCCAAGAAAAAGGCCAAGCCCAACGCTCGCGAAGCCAAACCCAAAGCCACACGCCGCAGCTCCAAAGGCTCCAAGCCGACGAAGGGTTAACCCTTCTTCGCTTTTTTCTTACCCTTCTTGGCACTGTGGGCCAGGGCGGCAAGTTCCGGCTGCAGCTCTTTCAGATCCGGGTCCGTTTCGGCAAATTCTTCAAAGCCGTCGTAGAGGCTGATCGCCTTGGCCAAACGACTGCGCGCGGCCTCCAGATTGCCTAGCTTACATTCGTAGCAAGCCAGGTTGTAATGGAAGGTCGGCACCTCTTCCATCAAGGACGGTGACTCGAGCAACTTCTCCCGTGCCTCCAGTGTACGGCCCAGGCAGTGCAGGCAAAAACTCCGGCTGATGTAAGCGCCAGGTTCCGTGGTCTCCAGTTGGCACAACGCTTCGGCCAAGCCCACGGCATCTTCCCACCGCGCCTGGCGCATGCGGATATCCACCCGTCCCAGCATGATGATCGGGTGGGTGGCGTGAACTTCATCAATGCCTTCCAGCTCGCGCCAGGCTTCTTCCGGCAGGTCCAATTCCAAGTAGCCAACGGCGGCTTCCAGGCGCCGCATCACCAAAGGCGGCAGGGTATCATAATCAGTGGTCTCCATGGCGCTGTCTCCTTTCTCCGGGAACTGGCGACGCCGCCCCCGGCGTGAAGCGACCGGGTGGGGGACCGGAGACAACATAACCGGCACGTGCCGGGCGCTACACCATCTCCATAAAGACGGAGCCAGCGGCCTAGGTCAAGCCTGGAACGAACTCCTCCCCAAGATGCTGATCCAACACGGCTCTCGCGGAAAGAACGGGGTGAAATTTGAGCGCTTTTCCGTTGCGGGCCGCCGCGACCTGCCCCAAAATTTGGAAGCTTTCTTACGTGTCTAAAGTCCCCACCAGCCCTACTAGCCCCGCCCACGAGCAGACGGTCCAGCCGGCCAGCTTGTTTGAGCGCGAGCGCCAACCCGTGCCGGAAATCCATGGTTTGGCTCAGCTCGACGGCAATCCAGCCCTGGCCCTCCCCCTGGCCGGACGTGTCGTGGTCGTGGACTTCGCCTCCACCCTGGGCTCGCTGGAAGGCACCGCCACCCTGCGCCTGCGCCTCATCCCCAACGGCGAGTCCTCCCTCCGGGTGGAATTCTTTTTCCGCGGCATCAAAGAACTCCGCCTGCCCCGCCTCCCGGCCGAAGGCTTTGACGTGGCCAACTTCACCATCGAGGACGCCCGCAGCTCCGGCTGGGTTGGCGTCAACTGGCTGGTGGGCGACGCCACCACCGACGCGTTCGCCTTCTACGCCCAGGAAGCCGAGGTCATCGCCGTCACTCGCGAAGGTTAAAACCTAACTCCATGTCCCTCACCATGACGAACCGCATC
>CAWUJC010000285.1:0-4557 GCA_963922355.1 uncultured bacterium
TGTCTGTGTGAGTGATATTCTGGCGCGCTTGGTCCAGTCTCTCCTCCAGCAGGAAGGCTTTAAAACGCCGGACGACGTGAATCTAATCGGCTTCGATAACACCGCTCACAGCGAGTTTGCCTCACCGCCCATTTCGACGATGGACCTAGGCGTGGAGGAAATGGGACGAGCCATCAGCCAATGCCTGATTGATTTGGTGGAAGGCCGCTCGCCGAATTATCAGCCGCCTTCTCCCCGATGGGTCCCGCGCTTAACCTGTCGGTTTTAGTTTTAGGTCGAGCGGGTAGGAAGCCTGCTAATTCTTCCATTTCCAGGGATCACGTCGATCTCCGGCATAATCCGTATCGGCCCGAAAGGTGGACATCTCACTCTCACTGAGGAATTCGACGTGGCCATCGGCAAAGACGTAGTTGCTCCCTTTCTCTCCATGGGTGTTGGTGGCTAGGGCATCAAGCCCTTCAAAGGCGGGAATGCCGACTACCGCGACGGAGGCGGAAGAGGGGAGGAGGCCATTGGTTCCGTGGTTTTCGCCCACCAGCATGACGGTGGCGGGGATGATCGAGAGCTTCTTCGGCGGATCGTAGGGCGAGGCTGGCCAAGGGGATTGGTAGCCATTCAGGCGAAAGGTCCACTTGCCGCTATTGATGGCATAGCTCCGGGGCGTCCCGTCGACGGCGCGTCCGTCACGATCAGCTGGGCAAGTGAACGCCGCTTCGCTTACATAGTTGCCGTCAACGAGCTGTCCGCTCCAGTCCCGGCCGCTGTTGTCGTCCACCTGGGGGGGAAGAAAGCCGTTGTTGTCCGTAGCGTAGCTACTCAGCGCGAGGTAAATGGACCGAAGGTTGGAGGCGCAGCCGGTTCGATCGGCCTGGTCGCGGCTCGGACCAATGGCGGCAAAAAGTAGGGCCGACAAGGTGGCCACAATGCCAAGGGTGACGAGTAGCTCAATGAGCGTGAAGGCTCGAGTGTTCCTAAGCTGAGGGCGAATCATCATTCGGGGATTTCTTTCAAGGTAGACTTGGGAATGAGGCGTTGCAAACGGGGGGAGGCTTCTTCTTGGTAAGCCTGATACGGCAGGCGGTTATCCGCCAGGTTGACGGGGCGCCCCTTGAGATCGCCGATCCATTGTTCCAGCGCGTCCACGTGAGCAAAGCCGTGCTCCACGGTGGGTTCAATTTCAGTTCCTTCGTTGAAATCATTCCAGGTGACGATTTGGATAAGATCCGGGCTTCCACTGGCGGCCGCCTGGAGGGATTTTTCCCAGGTTTCACCGATTTTCCGATCCTCGAAGCGCGTGCCGTGTCCCCAACCCTGCACACCTTCGTCGTTGAAGCCGGGAGCAGCCATCGTCATGTAGAAATCCAGTTGTTGTTTATCCTTGAGCGCTTGAGCCCGCTCGACAAATTGCTTCATTTGTTTGGGGTCCGAACTCCACCAATGGAAAGCACCTTGGATCGCCGGATGGTAGGCCGGGTCCAAATTTTGTCGGGCGTACACAAGTGGGGCTTCCAGTTGATCTTGGATGGTTTTCCATTCCACCGGCATCACATAGTTCGGACCCAGAGCGCCTGTTCCCCAGTAATTGAACTGGCAAACGAAGGGCACGCCATCCTTCTTCAGATAGGCCGGGTGCTGGCCATAGGTGGATAAGATGTAGTTCAAGTCATCGCGCATGGTGGCGACGATGTCGTCGCGCGATCGAGGTTCGCGATAGGGCGGAAAGTTGATTTTCTCTTCGTAGCAAAGCGCCACCTTCAGGCCCTGGCGTTCGGCTTCTTTGAGTAAAGGAAGGATGTTGGCGTCGGTCGGTGAGCCGGGACCGTACCAGATCGGAATCAGCACCTCGATGCCGGCGGCTTTGGCCGTCGCGAGGTGGTAACGAATCAGCGCCTCGTCGCTCGAGTCGTAAGGGCCGACGAGAGGATAATGAGCGGTGGCCAAGTCGCGTTTGCCGTCGGCTTTGGTTTCCGACGGATGATGGCGCGGTGGGCCGGCCCAAGACCAGTGAGACCACGGCAAGTCAGGCGATTCCGTGTCTGCTGGAACTTCAAACCAAGGCATGTAATGAGCGGCGATGTGGGGAGTATCTCCCGCAAGATTCCATCCGGTGGTCATTCTCATTTCTGGTGGAGGGGCCGAGGCACTGGAGGCGTCGTCACAGCCCGTGAGGCCAAGCGGTAGAAGAGAAAGTAAAAAAGAGGCCAGGAAAGAACGTCTATTTCCTACTTGAAGCGTCGCGTCTCGCATGTATGGTTAAGCGTATAACCAAATTCGCCATATGCAAGCTCATTTTCTCTCCTCCTCCACGATCCTGCTGCTGCTTTTCCCCCTCGTGACCTCGCTTTGGGCCGCAGATGAGATCAGTACCAACTTCCTCCAAACCACCGCGCAAGACTGGGGAAAGGGCGATGGCATGTCGCTCCAACTTGAAGAAAAGAACTTACGGATTGAGAGTGCCGATCCACCTTCTCCTCACTCCTGGGTCGCGCCTCAACTCAAGTTACCTTACACCCCCCAGACGAAGCTGGAAGCGAAGGTGAAGGAGGTCATCCGCGGTGGTTTGGTCGTCCAAGTCGAGTGGCTTGACGCCCAGGGCCAATTCTTGGCTTCAGCCGCAGCGCTGGAAGTCAAACCAGGTGAAGATGCCAAGGCGGACTTAACCCTGGCCGAGCTTAACCCGCCAGCAAACACCAAGCAGTTGCAGCTCAAGATTTGGCTGAACGGCCAAGATGCTGTCGCCGAGATTGACGTCCTTGAGATAAAGCTGCCACTGGCTTGGCGGCAAGGGGGGGTGACGACAAAGATGGCCTACGATGGCAGTTCTACTCTAAGTGAAGAGAGCGAGGGATTGGTCACCCAGGTGCAAGGTGAGAATCTTGATCTCCAACTCAAGGAAGGCGTGGACCATGCCTCGTTTCTCTTCCCTGATCGGGTCGAGTATGCGGCTACGGATGCGGTGATGCTTTACCTGCCCAGTTTGGTGGGAGGTAACATGACGGTTCAGGCTGTGTGCTGGGATGCCAAAGGTAACTACCTGAAATCAGTTGATCTGTTTAAGGACGTCGCCAAGTCGGGGGTTTATGAGGTGCCCTTTTCCATTTATGCCGACCAGGTTCCAGAAGCGACCCGACAGGTTTCCTTCAAGGTCTGGCTCATGGGGCAGAAGGCGAGCGCCAGTCTCGCTCGTCTTCTCGTTGGCCAAAAAGGCTAACTCTCCTCCTCGACACTCAGCGCAAGTTTCCCTTCCCGTCACAACCGACCAGCTTACCCCCGCTGGCTGAGGACTGTTTTTTCGTAGGCGCTCACCTGATCGAGCCACTCGCGATCGTTCGGAACATTTTGGCGCTGGCAGAATTCATCCCAGACGGCGTTCCAAGGGAGGGACTTGGCCGCTTCCATGAGGGCGAGGCGTTTGGTGAAGTTGCCTTCGGTTTCCGCTGCGACAAGGAGAGTCTGCGGTTCGAGCAAAGCGCTGAGGAGTGCCTTCTGCGCCGCTCGGGTTCCGATCACCCAAGCGGCGATCCGGTTGATGCTGGCGTCAAAGAAGTCTAAGCCGATGTGGGTCCGGGGCAGGGCATCGCACCGAACGAGTTCTTGCATGATTTCTCTGGTGGCGTCGTCGAGGAGGACAACATGGTCACTATCCCAGCGGACACCGCGGCTGACGTGGAGGAGCAACTCCGGAACGTTGAGCAGGGCCGAGGAAATTTTATCGGCAATGGATTCGGTGGGGTGGAAGTGACCGGCATCGAGGCAGAGCACGAGTTGGTGCTTTGTCGCATAGCCAAAGTAGAACTCGTGGCTGCCGACGACAAAGCTTTCGGAACCGATCCCAAAGAGCTTACTCTCCACGGCATCGAGGTGGTGCTCCTTCGATAGTTTTGTGGCAAAGATGCGGTCCAGGCTCACTTCGAGTCGTTGGCGAAAGCTGAGACGGTTGGCTGGTAGGTCCTTCATGCCGTCCGGAATCCAGATATTAGTAACGCAGGGAGAGCCGAGTTGCTGCCCAATGGCAGCGCTGATGTCTCGCGACCGCTCGCAATGCGCGATCCAAAAGTCGCGGATAGCGGGATCGGGGTGGGAGAGGGTCAGCCCGTCGGCGGCTTTCTCGTGGCCGAAACACGTCGGGTTAAAATCCAAGCCGAGTCTTTGGGACGAGCACCAGTCGATCCAGCTTTGGAAATGTTCCACCCCGATCGCGTCACGTTCGACTTTTTGACCGCCGAAATCGCCATAGATGGCATGTAGATTAAGCCGGTGTTGGCCGGGAATAAGGGCAAGGGCTTGCTCCAGATCCTGACGGAGTTCATCCAGCGTGCGCGCTTTACCGGGATAGTTGCCGGTCACGGCCAGGCCCCCGCCGAGTTCGCCTTCGGGCGATTCAAAACCGCCCACATCGTCACCTTGCCAACAATGGAGGGAGATGGGTGTTTGGGAAAGGGTGGTGAGGGCTTGCTCGGTTTCAACACCGAGCGCCGCGTAGGCTTCTTGGGCGTGCTTATACATAGGAGAGGAGGGGATTAAACGCTCCCTAGACTACCGCTAAAATGGTGAGTA
>CAWUJC010000286.1:0-4551 GCA_963922355.1 uncultured bacterium
CCTTTGATTGCGGCTTTCGAAATCTGTCTAACTTTAACCGCCGCTTTCGCGAGCACTACCACTGCAGTCCCCGTGACTACCGCTCACCCGACAGGACAGAGGCGAATCAGACGAGTAACGGGGCATGGAACGTCGTCGGAGCTGGGCAGTGAATTGAGCCAGTCTTAGGAGGTGGAAGGAGATCCCCCTCCTTTTCCTTTCATTTTGAGGAGCAGCATTTTATTCCGTGCAATCCCATTCTTTCGGGGCCGGGAATAGGCTTGAGATCGAAGAGGAGGTTGTGGGTGGCTTGACACCCTCAAGGGCAATCCCTTACTTTTTCATCTAAGCATGCGAGTTTTGCGGCCCACATTTCAAATCTTCGCTTTGGCGTGGCTGACGGCTTTTTTGTTGGTCGTGCTTGTTTCTTTTTCTGATCACACCGGGCATACGCATTTCCACCATCATGGGGATTACAGTTCAGCCGGACACAGTCATGATCATGTGCCGCTGCCTCCTACCGTGCCGGGAGAGACGCCCCACGAGCATGGCTCCGATTCGCCGCAGATTCCTAATACCCTCGTACACATCGATCTCCATCATGTCATGATGGTGGTGGAGTTGGCACAGTTAAGTGCTCCTACCATGATGCCCGTGCCAAGTCTCGAACCTTTGGCCGTCTCCCAGTTGGCGAAAGGTCCGCCGGGTTCGATCGAATACCCTCCCAGGCGAGTCTAGCATGAGCCGATTCCCGCTTTGTTTGGCGGGTCGGCAGTTCTGTTGCCCCTTTGATTGGGGGCAGCTTCCCCCGGAAACCATCCCGAGTATGCTCGCACGTGCTCTGGTGAACTTTCCTCCCTTCTTGTTTTGCTAGATACCCTCAATGGCTTCATTTCGACTATTTTGCTTGCTTCCAAGTTGCTCAGCCTGGCGTTGGCCCGGGTTGCGCGCTCTGCTGCTGGTCTTGTTTGTTTCCCTGTCAGGTCAAGCCGGGGGAGAGGATCGCTTGGGATCTCATCAATCCCAAGCTCCTCGCACTATGAGCTTAGGCGAGGCCCTACGCTTGGCTTTGCGCAACAGCCCGGACATTTACCGAGTAGATCAGGCCCTCGCCAACCAACTCGCCGCAGCGACAGACATCCAGCTGCCGCCCAATCCGGTTCTCCAAGCGGACTACTTCCCACAAGAAGAAGAGCTGCGGGCCCTCGGCGCGCCGAATGAATATGACTTCACCTTCAAGCAACAGTTTCGGCTCTCTCACCTTGGTTTGCGGCAAGCGTATGCCGCTGCGATGAAGCGGGTCTCGCGCATCGAGCATCGCGCCGAAGTCATCCGTGTGCTGAATGAGACCGTGCTGCTCTACTACCAATATTGGATGCTGCATCAACGGCGGCGCATCCTGGAAGGGGCACAAACCCAAGCCGAGGAAATCGTCCAACGCATCGCTTCGGCTATTGAGCGCCAAGAAACGCCTTCCACCCAGGGAAACCTCTTCAAAGCTGAAGTCGTACGCTTCCAGGCGGAGATTGCTGCCAATCGAGCCGAGGAGAAAGAAATTCAACTGCGCTTGCTCCGCGCCATGGGATTGCCCTACCAAGAATTGCGCCTCGCGCCACCTTCTCTTCGCCCCATCCCGGAAGATACCTTCGCCCTCCTGAACTTTGCGCAAAGTCGCGCCAACCTGCGGGAATTGGTCCTCGCGAAGCAACGCGCGGCCGCCCGTCGGCAAGAGGTCGCTGATCTCGATATCTTCCCCGCTCTGACGGCCAAGTTTCTCTATGCAGTGACGACGGATTTTACGGAACCTGAATACGGCGGAGGCTTCGAAGTGAGTATTCCCGTGTGGGATTGGAACCAAGCCGAACGCCAACGAGCCAAGGCTGAGAAGAAGGTCGCCGACGCCGAAGCTGCCACCATGGAACGGCTTTCCTTTGATCGCCTCGTGGAAGCTCGCCAGCGCAAGGCGATCGCCCAACAAGCCCGCGCCGATGCGTTTTGGAACCAAGTCGTGCCGGCCTATCAAGAGGCCTATCGCCTGACCCAACACATGTTCGAGCAGGGGCAGGCGAGTATGATCCAGCTCTGGGAGGTTCAACAATCACTGAACCGAGCCAGTGATCAAGCTTTGGAGGCGACCGCCAAAGCACTGTCGGCCCGCACGCAACTGGAACAAGTCCTCGGCGGCAAGATTGAAGAAATTCCTGCTCTTCCTCCTTCAAGCCAACTGATCAAAAAGTAAGTCCATGAAACCATTTTCCATCCTCAAAGCAGTAGCTGGTTTAATCCTCCTAACCTGCCACGCCACTTCTACCACCCTGGCAGGGCCGGGGCATGATCACGGCCCCACTCCTGGTGAGAGTGGTTTAGCCACGGGGCCGATCCAGCTCTCCGAGCAAGCTATCCAGAATCTGGGAATCGAAACCTTCACCGCCGACATCGTGGAGCTTGCCCCGACGTTAGAGATGCCAGCCATGCTGACGTTGCCACCCAACGGGCAGGCGACGGTTTCTGCCAAGTTTAGTGGTAAGGTGCATGAGCTTCTGGTGAAACTGGGCGAACGTGTGGTGAAGGGCCAACCCTTGGCTCGCCTCGATCCCGATACGATTGGCAATCCCTTGGTCCTACTGCGGGCCCCCATCGCCGGCGTCATCTCCCAGCAAAACGTTACCCTGGGTGATGCTTTTGACCCCACCACCGTCTTGCTCGAAATCTCTGATCCCACCCGGCTGCAAGCTCGGGCGATTGCCTACGAAGGACCTGATTTGGCGAAGATTCGCCCCGGCCAACCCGCTCAAGTGTTGGTTGAGATGTTTCCCGACGAGGTTTTTGAAGGGCGCGTGGTGCGCATCAGCCCAGGCTTGCAGGCCAAGGAGCGGACCTACGAGGCCTTTGTCGAGATCGAGAACCCGATCGGCCAATTGCTGCCCAATAGCCAAGCCACGGTGGCGATGCCGCTCAGCGAACCTGTCACCGTGTTAGCGGTGCCCAAACGAGCGGTGGTTGGAGATCTCGCTCGACGCTCGGTTTTTGTTCGCGACGACAATGTCTTCGAACGTCGCGACGTGGTGACCGGGATCAGTTCCGGAAACCTAGTGGAAATTATCGAAGGCGTCTTTCCCGGCGAGGAAGTAGTTACCCAAGGCAACTACCAGCTCCAGTTTGCTTCGAGTGAGGGTGGGGTGGGCGGTAGTCATGATCATCACGGGCATGGCCACAGCCATGGTGGACACGATCATGAAACTGCCGCGACGTTTCTTCCGGTTCCCTGGCTCATTGGCGGGATCGTCGTCGCCTTCATCATCTTGCTAACTGTCCTCATGTGGCGCCAACCGCGCGCTTAGGTCCCATGTTTGATCGGATTATCCATTTCTCGCTGCACCACCGGCTGCTCGTGGTAGCGCTCGCGGCCTTTGCGGTGGTCTATGGCGGCTATGTGTTGGCGACGTTGCCGGTGGATGTCTTTCCCGATTTGAACCGGCCCACCGTCACTCTGTTAACCGAGGCGGAGGGCTTAGCGCCCGAAGAGGTTGAGACCCTGGTCACCCTCCCGATTGAGACTACGGTCAATGGTGCGACTGGGGTGAGGCGAGTGCGGTCCAGTTCCGGGATCGGGCTTTCGGTCGTGTGGGTGGAGTTTGACTGGGGCGTTGATATCTACGATGCCCGCCAAATTGTGAGTGAAAAACTCCAGCAAGTGCGCAGCCAGTTACCGCGAGGCATCACGCCTTTCATGGCACCCATCTCTTCGATTATGGGGGAGATCATGCTGATTGGGATGACCTCCGATCCGGCTAAAGTCGATAGCCTGGATCTACGTTCCTTGGAAGAATGGGACGTCCGACGACGGCTACTCGCGATCCCTGGGATATCCCAAGTCACCGTGATTGGCGGCAATCTGAAGGAGTACCAGATCCTGGCTTCTCCCCATAAACTCCATTTCTATGAAGTCAGCCTTAAGGAGGTGGAGCAGGCGATCCGCGAAGCAAGCGCCAATTCCACCGGCGGTTTCTTGCTCTCCGATTACACAGAATCTCTGATTCGTAACATCGGACGAGTACAAAGTGTCGATGACATCGCCAACACGGTGTTGGTGGAGCAGCCGGGGAGTCCATTCCCGCTCATGATAGGCGATGTCGCGGAAGTGCGTGTGGGTGGCCCCCTCAATAAGCGTGGCGACGCGGGGATCAATGCTCACCCGGGCGTGATCCTTTCCGTTCAGAAACAACCTGGTGCGGACACTGTTGAGCTGACACGAAAAATCGAGGCCGAACTGGCGCGCCTTCAGGCGAGCTTTCCCGAGAGCGTCACCATTCACAGCCACATTTTTCGTCAGAGTGAGTTTATTGAGCGCAGTATTGAAAACGTCCGCCAAGCCTTGCTCGATGGCTCACTTCTGGTCGTTGTCGTCTTGTTCATCTTCTTGATGAACTTTCGTACGACCGCGATCACGCTGACCGCTATCCCGCTTTCACTGCTGATCTCGTTTATGGTCTTCAAGTGGTTTGGCCTCTCGATCAACACCATGACGTTGGGCGGACTGGCCGTTGCGATTGGCGAGTTGGTCGATGACTC